>SAAM01000313.1 GCA_009929415.1 Clostridia bacterium
CGAATCTATAACTTCTATTCCCGTAGTACTCTCATATCCATTGTATCCTACGTTCAGGATGTCTCCAAAGCTTGACCCTTGAATCACCATTCCAAGTATTGCTCCTGAGATTATTCCAAGGAATATTCCTGGTATCGCAGGCATTTTTTTAGCTATTGAGAATATTACTATTACAGGCGGAAGTAACAGCAGAGGTGAAAGTCTGAAACTGTCAGAAAGGCCCTGTTTTATAGTTTCTATCGCTCCAAAATCGACATTTTCCGCACCAAATCTCATTCCTATGACCCCAAAGAAAACAAGCGTTATAGCATATGCTATAAGTGTAGGCTTCATCATGAATTTAACGTGAGTGAATACATCTGTTCCCGCCATTGCAGGTGCCAGGTTTGTAGTGTCTGAAAGAGGGGACATCTTGTCTCCAAAGTATGAACCTGAAATTATTGCTCCTGCTGCAATCGGAGCTGGTATTCCCAGTCCGGTTGCCACTCCCATAAGCGCAACCCCTATCGTTCCCGCTGTTCCCCATGAAGTTCCTGTTGCCAGAGAAGTTATAGAACATATTATAACTGCTGCGACAAGAAATATCTGAGGTGAAAGAATTTTAAGTCCGTAGTATATCATCGTAGGCACGACTCCTGCCTGCAGCCATACCCCGATTAGTACCCCGATTATCGCAAGTATTATTATAGCTTGCATCGCCTGAAGTATCCCCTGGAACATGCTGTCTTCGATTTCTTTCCACTTGTATCCCATCTTTATTGCCATCACAGCGGCAAAAGCTGTTCCTATAAGCATAGGTATGTGTGGGTTAGCTCCATAGACTGCTATTCCTACTGCCATACACAGTATTAGGAATGAAAAAGATAAAATTGCTTCATAAAGATACGGTTTTCTTGCTTCCATAATTCCTCCTGAATTCTTATGTAATTATAAAAAATTAATAACCATGCCCATATATGATGCAATATGCGTGCCAAATATGCTGTTTATAAAATATCAATTTCGGAATTGCCGTTTTTTCAGTAACTTTAGCAATTTTACGTTTTTTTGATATTTTTTTTGCATGTTGAATTAAAGTTTTTTGTGATTCCATTGGAATAATACGTTTTCCAAATTTGAAATAAATTTCCAGTGATTTTGAAATAAATTTCAAATTACCTGATTTCTTCAGTTTACATAGCCTGAAAATTCAAAATTGACCTTATTTTAGTATGAATTTGCTCCTTTTTCATTATATTCTGTGCTTATTATTGATAATATTTTAACCAAAAAATACCTCCGAAATGACTATGTCATCCGAAGGTATTGATTATTCGATTTAATTGTTATAAAAATATCTAGTCCAGATATCCCATTTTCTTTATGAGCTCGGCAGTAAGCAGCGCCCCGCCCGCGGCCCCTCTGAGCGTATTGTGTGACAGACATACGAACTTGTAGTCAAATATCGAATCCTCTCTCAGTCTTCCTATCGTCACTGCCATGCCCTTTTCAAGGTCTCTGTCAAGAACAGGCTGAGGCCTGTTGTCTTCCTCCATGTAGTTAAGGAACTTCTTCGGCGCAAGCGGAAGATCCATATCCTCTATTGCAGTGCTGTAGTTTGCCCAGCTTTCAAGGATCTGCTCCCTGGAAGGTTTTTTTGCAAACTTTACCGCTACGGTCGCCATATGGCCATCAAGTACAGAAACCCTTATGCACTGAGCGCTTATAGCCGGTTTCGAGGCATTTACTATCTTTCCGTCTTTTACCTGTGCCCATATCTTGAGAGGCTCTTTCTCGCTTTTTTCTTCCTCTCCTCCGATGTAAGGAATTACATTTCCAATCATCTCCGGCCACTGCTCAAACGTCTTACCGCTTCCGGAGATAGCCTGATATGTGCTGACGATAACCTGTTCAGGCTCAAACTCCTTCAGGGCGTCAAGCGCCGGAACATAGCTCTGGATCGAGCAGTTGGGCTTTGCAACTATGAAGCCTCTTTCTGTGCCCAGCCTTTTCTTCTGTACATAAAGTATGTCCAGCTGATCTTTGTTTATTTCCGGGATAAGTACCGGAACATCTGGCGTCCACCTGTTTGCAGAGTTGTTTGAGACTACTATGATCTCCTTTTTCGCATAAGCCTCTTCTATCTTCACTATTGACTCAGAGTCCAGGTCAAGCGCGCAAAGCACGAGCTCCACACCTTGTGCTACGGCTTCGATATCGCTTACGTCCTCTACCACCATATCTCTCGCATAAGCAGGAATCTGCGAATCCAGCTTCCACTTGCCTTCGACTGCCTCTGAATATTTCTTTCCCTTTGAATTGGGACTTGCCGCAAGCACCTTCACATCGAAGTAAGGATGATCCTCAAGCAAAGTTAGGAATCTCTGCCCTACCATTCCTGTTGCGCCAAGCACTGCTATATTAGTTTTTTTCATTTTCATTCCCTCTCTGCCCTTCTGGTAGTGTAAAGTTTTACACCCCTGTTTTGTTTAATATTGCTATATATTCAAAGGTTTTCAATGTTTTTTTAAATAAAAAAACAATGACCCCCCATT
>SAAM01000314.1 GCA_009929415.1 Clostridia bacterium
CCCACTGTAACCCTGTTGTCAAAGAAATCGCCTGTCCTTCCGTCCTGAAGCTGAATCTTTCCGTCTTCAGGATATCCGGCCTCATTCAGTGCCTTGAATATGTCATTCTCATTTGCTCCATCGAATACCGGAGTAGCTACGTGCCATCCAAGCTGTTTTGCAGCAAGTCCCAGATGGACCTCAAGTACCTGTCCGATGTTCATACGCGATGGTACTCCCAGCGGGTTCAGAACTATCTCAAGCGGTGTTCCGTCTGGCATGAAAGGCATATCCTCTTCTGGAAGGATACGCGAGATAACACCCTTGTTACCATGACGTCCAGCCATCTTGTCGCCTACATTTATTTTCCTTTTTTTGGCAATATAGCATCTTACAAGCTCATTTACTCCTGCTGGAAGCTCATCGCCGTTTTCTCTTGTGAATATCCTTATATCAACGATTATCCCTGATTCTCCGTGTGGAACTCTCAGAGATGTGTCTCTTACTTCTCTTGCTTTTTCCGCAAATATCGCTCTCAGAAGTCTCTCTTCAGGAGTTATTTCAGTCTCTCCCTTTGGAGTTACCTTTCCTACGAGTATGTCTCCGGATTCAACCTCGGCTCCGATTCTCACTATTCCTCTTTCATCAAGATTCTTGAGGGCATCGTCACCTACATTAGGTATGTCTCTTGTTATCTCTTCAGGTCCAAGCTTCGTATCTCTTGCCTCTGATTCATATTCCTCTATATGGATTGTAGAAAGCCTGTCTTCTCTTACGAGTCTCTCATTTATCAGTATGGCGTCCTCGTAGTTGTATCCTTCCCATGTCATGAAGGCGATCAGGCAGTTTCTTCCAAGCGCTATCTCACCAAGGTCTGTTGAAGGTCCGTCAGCAATTACATCTCCCTTTTCAAGGACATCGCCTTTTTTAACTATAGGAGTCTGGTTTATACATGTTCCCTGGTTTGAACGTTTGAATTTCAGGAGCTTGTAGAAATCTCTTTCGCCAGTTTCACGTCTTATGACTACCTGGTTGGCAGATACTTTCTCAACCGTTCCTGCTTGTCTTGCAACCACAACAGCTCCAGAGTCAACAGCTGATCTGTACTCTATGGCAGTTCCTATAACAGGAGCCTCTCTTCTTACAAGAGGTACGGCCTGACGCTGCATGTTCGATCCCATAAGGGCTCTGTTGGCGTCGTCGTTCTCAAGGAATGGTATCATTGCCGTAGCTACTGAAACAACCTGCTTTGGAGAAACGTCCATTACATCTACCCTGTTTCTGTCGATGAGCTGAACTGTACCATTTACGGTTCTGCAGGCAACTCTCTCGTTTACGAATCTTCCATCTTCAGCAAGCGGCTCATTTGCCTGAGCTCTTATATAAAGATCCTCTTCGTCCGCTGTCAGATATACTATCTCAGGCGTTACGATTCCGGTAGATTTGTCAACTTTTCTGTATGGAGACTCTATGAATCCATACTCATTTATCTTGGCATATACTGAAAGCGAGTTTATAAGTCCGATGTTAGGTCCCTCTGGAGTCTCTATCGGACACATTCTTCCGTAATGCGAGTAGTGAACGTCCCTTACCTCGAATCCTGCACGGTCTCTTGAGAGTCCTCCAGGTCCAAGTGCAGAAAGCCTTCTCTTGTGAGTAAGTTCAGATAGCGGATTTGTCTGGTCCATGAACTGTGAAAGCTGAGATGAACCAAAGAATTCCTTTATGGCTGCAGTTACAGGTCTTATGTTTATAAGCGTGTTCGGAGTAAGCTCCATCGTATCCTGTACTGTCATTCTTTCTTTTACTACTCTTTCCATTCTCGAAAGACCTATTCTGAACTGATTCTGCAGAAGCTCTCCTACAGATCTCACTCTTCGGTTTCCGAGATGGTCTATGTCATCAAGATTTCCTACTCCGCTGAAAAGGTTGAACTGGTAGCCTACAGAAGCCACTATGTCTTCTATTACTATGTGCTTCGGTACCAGCTGACGTTTTCTCTTTGAAATAAGGTTTCTTCTCTCTTCAGGATCTTCTGTCTCTTCCAGGATTTCCTGAAGTACCTTATATCTTACTTTTTCTTTTATCTTTAAATCGCTTATATCAAAATCAATGTGTTTTTTAATATCTACGAATCTGTTTCCAATGACTTTAACCTCTTTGCCCTCATCTCCTTCGATGAACACGGCTTCGAGGCCTGTATCTTCTATTGAATCCGCTTCTGCAAAAGTAAGTCTGTGTCCAGCTTCAAACAGGATCTCTCCGGTATTTGGATCAACGACATCTCTTGTAAGCTTCTTTCCATTTGCTCTGTTGGAAATTGAAAGCTTTTTGTTGAATTTGAATCTTCCCACCTTCGCGAGATCATATCTCTTTGGATCAAAGAAAAGGGAATTTATGAGTGATTCGGCGCTTTCAAGTGTTGGCGGCTCACCCGGTCTGAGTTTCTTATATATTTCTATTAAAGCTTCTTCTCTTGAAGTAGTGCTGTCTTTTCCAAGGGTGGCTTCAAGTCTTTCGTCTTCTCCGATAAGGTCTCTTATCTGTTCA
>SAAM01000315.1 GCA_009929415.1 Clostridia bacterium
GGCATATGCAAATGGTACTGTTATCTCGCTCAGATCCCTGTCAGAGGTTATGACCTCAGCATTGATCAGCTCAGCCAATTCTTTTAAATTCATATTAAACATCCTCCTATAGAATTAATCTATATTTTAATTGTTATAGCATTTGATAACAATTTTACAGCCTTGCGCAAAAAATAACAAGCTTTACAAAATATGACTGTTTGCACTCTTTTTTAATATTTTTACATTCAAAATACTAAGTAATACAGTTTATTCTTATCTTAGAATAAATTTTTATCGATCTTTCTCTTTCGTCATTTGTGAGATTGGAATAGATTATCCCTCCCATTTTATCTCGTCCAGATTTTCCTTGATATGTTCCCTGAGCCAAAGACCGACTTCTACAGAACGGAGCATCTCCCTGTCTCCATCGAGGGCTTCTATTATCTCATCCGTGTCCAGTACAAATTCCCCTGAATCTGTTTTATGTCTGTACGTCCAGTGTATCTCCGGGGAACCCATAATGAGCGTCATCAACGTGGCAGGGATGTCTCCGAGGGGAGGCCTGTCTATGCTGCTCATTCTGAAGGTCGCGGTCGTTTTTGTGCCCTTTCCGGGTTTTGAACTTATGGCAAGTCCGCCTCCGCAGAGTTCTGCAGACTGCTTGAGGAAGGGCAGTCCCATACCGACCCTTCTCGTCGTCCTTGTTGTCGTGAAGGGATCAGTCACCTTTGCAATAAAATCTTCGGTCATGCCTTTTCCGTTGTCCTCTACCGAGAAAATAAGTCTATCCGCAGATCTCTCTTCCAGGATCTCGATCCTTACCTCTGTACCGCTTGCCATAACGCTGTTTTCTGCTATATCCAGCACATGTGCGGAAAGATCTTCAAGCAATTTTTTCACCCTCCGATATTTTCTCTTCTGAGTTAAATTTTATCCGTTCCGGAGCGCTGTATACGTTGAATCTTCCGTTCCTGGCAAAACCAATCAGTGTCATATTACAGCGCCTCGCAGCATCCGCGCCGTTTGCTGTCGCAGCTGATATGCTCGCCATGACGGGTATTCTGGCCCCTGCCCCTTTAAGTACCATGTCCTCCGGCAGACGTCCTGACGTTATTAGCACAGCGTCACTCGTTTTTACGTTGTTTTTCAATAGCCATCCGATGGCCTTGTCGACCGCATTGTGCCTCCCCACGTCCTCAGTCCTAAAAAGTCTTTTGCCCTCAGGAGATACAAGGGCAGCGACGTGCACGCTTCCCGCCTGCCTGAAGAGAGGTGCTTCCGCTATCCAGTCAATGCCGGACATGATCGCGTCAAAGGAGATCTGCCATTCGAGAGGAAGGAACGAAGGATCGTTATTATCCCTTTCTTCCTGCAAAAAAGCCCCGGACGCAGTGTGAAGGAATCTGGATTCCAGTTTCCAGCCCTCTATTTTGTTTGCTCTTTCAACTATTATTCTGCTGTCGTCTATTTTAATAGATCTTATATCGTTCATGCTTTCTATCATCCGCCTGCAGTAGAGGTTTCCTAGGGCCCAGTACTCTTCCTCTCCCGGCGTGAATATCACAATAGCTTCCCGAGAACCGTCAACTTCAAGGATGATTCGTTTTTCGACGATCATATCATCATCGATCTTTTTAACGGTCCCGTCGCTGAACATTCTCGTAATATCTTTTTTTACAGTACGGTCATCCATCCATATGCCCCGCTTTCTGCTTTTGTCTGATCAACTGCCGCTTACATTTTACTACACCATAGGTCTTTAATTTTTGCACACATCAGAGATGATTTAGACTATACTACTCTTTGTCTTTATTCCTCGGAGCAACCGTCTGACAATGAACATTTCTGCCATGCCGAAACGATAACTGAAAGAAGAGATCCTTTTATGTCCGAAAATAGTACATCCAGTATCAAAGCTGCGAGGTTCAACGATTATCTGATCATCCTTACTGCCATTACGATATGGAGTGCGAGTTTTGCTGGAATGAAGGTCGCCCTCGAACAGGCCCATCCTATGGTAGTACTCTGGATGAGGCTTGGCCTCTCTATCCCTTTCCTCTTTGTGGGATCGTACCTTCAGAAAACATTCCGTCTCCCTGAAAGACATGAACTATGGCCTCTGCTCATTATGAGCTTCCAGGGAATATTCCTGGTTTTGGGTCTCCAGAATTACGCAATGAAAACTGCCAGCGCCTCTACTGCAAACTGGATCATAATCTGCTCCCCGGCCTTTGTGGCACTTTTGGGATGGCTCTTCCTAAAAGAAAAAATATCCCGCATGGGCTTTATAGGACTATTGATCTCAGCAGCCGGAGTAATGGTAGTGCTTCGTCTTGGTTCAGCTGGCACAGTCAGGACATCTGGGTCATTCGGGACGATCGGAGACCTGCTGATACTTTTTTCTTCACTCAACTGGTCGATCTTCCTTGTTTTTTCAAGAAAAGTACTGAAGGGCGACCTTCCATACAGCTTTGTCCTTTTCTGGGAGATGTTTTTCTCCTTCATTTATGCAACCTTGGCAGTATTGATTATGGGATACGATGTA
>SAAM01000316.1 GCA_009929415.1 Clostridia bacterium
AGAATCAGATTCTTCAAGAATCCTGTTTTCTCCACATTGAGCTCTTCTCGCTTGATACGGAATGGGTTCATGGTAATCGGCTTTTCTTCGGTATAGCTGATATATTTACCACCGACATACTCGCATAGTCCTTCATAAGAGTTACCCGTATCGACCATTACCACATCGGTATTCTGCTCCCAAAGTTGGCGTACCACGCTGTTCATGTGGAAGGACTTACCGCTTCCAGAAGGCCCTAAACAAAAGAAATTCGAGTTGTCCGTGAGCTTGTTTCTTCCTTCCTTTCCGGTGATATCAATAGCTACTGGTACTCCTTGGCGATCTGTATAGCAGATCTTCAAAGGTGTATCTTCACTATGCTGGATATTCTCCTTATAGAGAAGACAAGTGGCAGCATCACTCAATGTTAGAAAGCGATCGTAATCTTCACTCATTCCATAGCAGTTGCCTGGGAATGAATTCACGAACATTTCTAACTGGTTATAAGCACGTTTGCTGATATGGATGCCCATACGACCAAACTGATTTTCAAGATGATTGGTACATTTCTGAATATCCGTATCAATGTCAGTGCATACAACCAAGTTGTAGTGGGTATAGACAAGCTGTTTGCTTTCTCTGGCGATGACTTCCTGTACGCGTTTAATGTCTTCCACTGCCATTTCATTAGATGGATTTGGAATGCTTGAATGACGGTTTTTCTTCTTATCCAACAGGGATAACTCACGCTTTTGGTTGGGCATGAATATCATCTGATTGTAGATAACCGTTTCTGCTCCGGGAATGCTATCAATGTGAGAAAGCAAATCCACAGGCATGGAAGTGTTGTTCACCTCGATATTGGAGAAAGGACGTACCATACCCGGTAGGTTGGCATAATCCACATCAACCAAGCTATATACCTTACAGCGTTTGTCGCCCATCTCGATACATTCATCATCGACCTTGAAATTGCTCATGGAGATAGTCTTGTCGGTAAAGTTCATGGCGAAGTAGCGGTCAACATATTCATTGGTCTGCTTCTTATTCAGGAACTCGGCTTTAACGCCTCCATCTCGCAACTGGTCTTGTACCTTACGAATCTTGACCAAGAAATCTCGCCACTTTTTAGGGTCGTAAGAGAACAGTCTGCTTTTCTTGGCTTCTTGTGTGATGACCAAGTAGCATTCGCTATCTGTATAAGTGCGACCGGTAAAGTAGCGGAAGTAAGATTCAGACAGGAACTCTTTGGGACTGTCATCATCGGCTTCAAACTGCTTTCTGGTGAAAATATCCTGCTTATGGATAGCATAGCCTTCACCCAACGTCTGCACCAGAGCAGAAAAGAGATGGGTGAACTCATAGTAACTGTCGATATTAGCTGAATATTTTTGAACAGGATTGGTCAACTTCAACACAGCTGAGTATTCTCCAGTCTTGGTATATATTACACCCACACCTTTATTATCTTCCACGGAGAAATAGATATCCTGAAAGATTTTCTTGCGTTTGCCACCTGTCCCGAAGGCGGCTACAGAAAGAGCCATACCTCCGAGAAGAGCGAAAAAGAATAATATTACGTATAGGGTCATTGATTTTCTATTTTAAACTTGTATTTCAATCTGGCATCGCATCCAAGATGATGGTGTCAAGGGCATCCTCCCAATAACTTCTCCAATCATCAAGCATAAGATTGGTGGCTTCTTTATATTCACCATAACAATCCTTATTGGTGGCGAAGAAATCGAAGATATCATCACGAATATCATCACAGAATTGCTGAGCCACCGATTTACGTTGGTCATCTGACATGGCTTTCAGATACTCCTTGCAATCCTTAGTTTCAGGATAAAGAGTGATGTAGATAAGTGTCCCGCTTTTATCATTGAAGCTGACACATACCTTATCAGAATTGGCCGGTGAATGGGCTACAAGACGGAATGACACTGGAAGAAGAGCTACATGTGACTTGCTTTTTCCTGGTATTTTAATGCTGACGATGAATGGTTTCATGACTTTTTCTTGTTTGGATTATTGGACTTGGTTGATTCAGACGAGGGCTTCTCCAAGTATGAGTTCTGCATCACCTCTCTGAATACACTGATATTAGAAATGCATTCAAACTCAAAATCGGTTTGCCATTCTGATTTGGTGTAGTTCAAATTCATAGCCTTAATTCCATCAGCGTAAATGATCTGATTGGGAAGTTCATCCAAATCATCATCTTCATAACTGTCGTTGGTAATGAAGTAGAGAATGTCATAGTTGATGGAAGCCAATAAATTTCTGGCAATTCTTTTCAACGACTTCTTATCCGTGTGAAGAATAATTTCCTTCATGTCCTTGTCCGTTTCAATGGCAGTTGACATAATGAGTGAGCCATCGAGACTCAGAAAATTTAGGAGACATGTGCCTTCTTGGTCAAATGTAACCGTCATATCGAAAGAATCTGGTAGTGTTGTAATACGTCGTCTTGAACCATTCTTATCGTTTACTGTTTCTGCTAATACTAAATTCATGTATTTGTGTTTGTGGGTTTTA
>SAAM01000317.1 GCA_009929415.1 Clostridia bacterium
CCGTTGGCTTTGCGTGCTTGGCGATATTGGTTAAAGCCTCTCGTACAGCAGAATACAAAACCTGCCGTACAGAGGGCTCCAAGAACGCTGGATCTCCACACTTCAACACTTCCCTCATTTTTCCAAGAGAAATATTTCTTTGCCTGAAATGCCTTAGCTCCCTTTTTTTACGATTTATTGATAACATTTATTAGTATTAGATTGTAATAGATTGACAAGCACCCTGTTCCGTGGTATCGTTTTATTGGAGGCATGAAATGTTTTTCAAACCAGTCAAGAACTACTCTACAGGCAGGATTGCCTACACCATCGCAGAGTCCTACAGGGACGAGAACAAGAAACCCAAGCAGAGACAAGTGCTTAACCTGGGGTTCCTAGATGAGTTGGAGAAGGTTCATAAGGATCCTGAGGCCTATGCCCGGGAGCTCGCACGCAAGATGACTGAGGAGAAAAACGACGAGAATACCCCCATCCGCATTGAAATCAGCAGGACTGAGGAGCTGGTCAAGTTTGATCCTGCAAAGGATTATGACAGCAACAGAAAGAACATAGGGTATGCGGCCCTTTCCAAGATATATCACCAGCTGGAGATACATGAGTTCATGGACAACAGAAGGCGGTATACGAAGGCCAAGTATAACCAGAACTCCATATTCAAGCTCCTGGTGTTCAACAGGGCACTTTTTCCCGACTCCAAGCTCGGGGCATGGGAAAGGAGGGGGTTCTTCTTCGAGGACTGCAATTTTAGCATCGAGAATGTCTACCGCTCGCTGGACTTCTTCCTCAAGCATCGATCTGCCCTGCTGAAACAGTTGCACACCATGATATGCAACGAATATGGAAGGGATATCTTCCTTCTCTACTATGATGTCACCAACTATTACTTTGAGACCGACTACAACGATCCCGACGACCCGACCAAAGATGAGGACGATCCTGCCCGATACGGGCTGCGAAAGAGGGGCGTGTGCAAGGAGCACAGGCCCAACCCGATAGTGCAGATGGGACTGTTCATGGATGAGAACGGCATTCCCGTCTCCTACGACCTCTACAGGGGTAATATGAATGACTGCGTGACCTTCACCGAATGCCTGGACAGTGCCGAGGATGCCCTGGAGCTGGACAACGAGCATATCATCCATATCACCGACAAGGCGATGATGACAGGGGACAACCAGGCAGCCATCAGGATTAGGCATGACGGATACATCATCAGCGAGTCCGTGCGCAGGGTGGATGAGCCCTTTCGCGATTATGTGCTGGATCAGGAAGGGTATACCTGTGAATATGACAAGGATGGGAATCTTACCTTCAAATACAAGAGCAGGCTTCAACCCAAAAAGATCAATGTCACCAATTTCGAGGGGAAAAAGGTCAAGGAAAACACCAATGAACGACAGATTGTATTCTACAGCGAGAAATATGCACGACGAGCGAAGAAGGATAGGGCCATTGCCATCGAGAAGGCAAGGGGCAAGGATGGAACCGTGTCATCCTTTGGTAGTGATAGCCACTACGGATCGGCAAAATACCTGAACAAGACTCCCTTCGACAAGAAGAGCGGTGAGTTGCAAACCGAGGCCTCATACCTGGTGACCTTTGACGAGGAAAAGCTTTCCTCTGATGAAAGATTGGACGGATACTATATAATCTGCACCAACGTCATAGGCCTGAAGAAGGGGGAACGCCCATTCAGGAAGAAGGCCAGGTACACGATGGATGGGTACCTGCAACTGAACAGGAGTGTCACAGACAAGGATATCATCGAAATGTACCGGGGCCTGTGGAAGATTGAGGAGACATTCAAGGTAACGAAGACAAATATGAGCGCAAGGCCTGTATTCGTTTGGAACCAGGACCACATCCGGGCTCATTTCCTCATCTGCTTCGTGTCGCTGGTGCTGTTCAGGCTGCTGGAATTCAAGCTGGGCTGGAAACATTCTGCTACGGAGATCCAGGAGAACCTGGGCAGGGCCTGCGGCTCAAGGCTTGAGCAGAATCTCTTTCTCTTTGACCATTACACCAGTGTCTTGGAAGACATAGGCAAAGCCTCAGGCATAGATTTCAGCAAGAAGTACCTCTCCACAGGTGATATACGGGGAATTCTGGCGCAAACAAAAAAATTTGAAGGTTGATAATATAACACAGATTTCTGTATATATTTAAGTCAAGCATCTAGCTGTGAGTAAAGCAGTTAGGTGCTTTTTTAGGGCTATACAAGTGTTGAAGACAGGATACGGAAATGGGCACCTTTTGTCAAGTAGGGTTTGGAAAATCCCCACTATTCAGCGTCATATTCCACCAATACGTCGACAGGAAACTTGTGCAGCACCTTCTCATAGTTGAGAAAGGGCAGGCCTATCACACCAAGCACCCCTACGATCTTCGCACCATTCTCCTCAAAGATGGATGCGGCAGCTTCCAAGGTGCCTCCAGTGGCGATCAGGTCATCGACTAGCAGGACACGGGAATCCGCCTGCACGTCCACTTCCTGGACACAGACCACATCACAGC
>SAAM01000318.1 GCA_009929415.1 Clostridia bacterium
TTGAAATGAGCCTTTGTTATTTTGTCCAGAAGGAGTTGGAATGGGACCTTTTAGAAAGAAAAATGCAGGTTTCGTACATAGCATTATCGATATCATCAAATTCGAGGGGCCACCTGATGTCCTGGTCTGGAAGCATGACAGTGAGGACTTCAATAACAATAGCCAGCTTATTGTAATGGAGAGCCAGGAAGTAGTCCTGATGAAGAATGGGCAGGCTTTACAGGTGTTTCCGCCAGGCCGATATACCCTGTCCGTTGAAAATTATCCGTTCATTCGTTCGCTTATAGGTTTGGTTACCGGAGGAGTATCCCCGTTCCAATGTTCAGTCTACTTTGTGAACAAGGCTATTTCAATGGGCATCGAATGGGGAACGAATTCTCCTATTCGTATGAACGATCCAGTTCATGATCTTCCTGTCAATATTACTGCGTTTGGGGACTTTTCCGTGCAGGTTATTGAGCCAAAGCAATTGTTGTTTCAACTTGTAGCTACTACCAAGGGTTTTACCCAGGAAGAACTAACCACGTATTTCAGAGGAATTCTCGCATCAAGGATTAGAACACAGATAACATTGGCAATGACGCAGAATAAGATATCAGCTCTAGGGATTGATGCCTATCTTGATGACATTGCCACTTTGATTTTCCCGGAATTGGAGAAAGAGTATTCAAAGTATGGCTTGAGACTTAACCACTTTGCCATAGAGAACATTGGCTATACTGGATTGGAGGAGGTTGAACAGGTCCTGCATGATGAGAAGGTAAAGGACATAGGGTTTTATAGGGAAACGGAACGTACCCGTACTTTACAGAGTGTGGAAGCTGAAGGAACCATTAAGCATGGTGAGGCTGTTGCTCGCATAAACAAGGCACAGGGCATAACAGAGCTCCATAAAAAGATGATTGATGTTGCCGTGAAACAGGCTGAGAACCCCGGCCCGATCATGCAGGCTCCAGGCATTGCCTTGGGTTTTTATGGAGGGAACGCTGTTGCTGGATACGGGAGCGGCCTTAAAACCACCGGTGCTAACGCAACCGAATCGCTGAAGGTCATTGCAGGTCTTCCCCTCCAAGGAGAGGACTCTGAAAAACCAACCTTTGATGGATCCTCTGCGGGGGACTTTGGGGAAACGGTGGATTCGAAAGGAGATGAGCCGAATGATTTTGCTAAGAGGGTTGAGAAGCTTAAGATGATGAAGGATTCTGGACTTTTGTCCGCAGAGGAGTTCGCATGCATGAAACAAAAACTGCTTGAAGAGATCTATTCTGGAGATGAAAAATGAGCCAAAGCAAGACTCGAAATCCATGGTTCAAGATTGCAATAGTGTTTGCTGCTGCCGTATATACAATTCTATTGGTTGTTTTCAAAAGAAACTGGAATGAAACGGCATGGGTCTTCTTCACCTTTACTTTTCTTGCTTTTGGAGCATTATTCCTTCAGACAATAGAGCATGGTGAAAAGGACCGAAATGCTGTCTTCAACGTAACTTCATCCATCACTACCGTCATATATTTTGTTCTCCAACTTGTGGTGGGTGGAATAATCGGCATGACTCTGATGCCCGTTGGCTTTTGTGTCGCATTGGCTGTTGAAATAATCTTCCTGGCAATCTATTGTCTTGCTGTTTTTTTGTTGCATGCGGCTCAGGCTCATACTGATTTTGTTGACAAAAAAGAAGGGAATTCTATTCAGGAAGACAGAATCTTGATTTCCAAACTACAATTGCTAGTTCCCCAAATTGAAAATACAAGGGTTAAAAATGAAGTTGAGGCAACCATCAAGGAGTTTGGACGTGGTTATCCCAATCTGGTACCAGAGCTTGAAAACCTCCAAGGCCAAATTGAATTCACTGTTGGACTTCTTGAAGAAGCTGTGTTGGAGAAAGATGATGCAACTCTCTCGAAATACAACAACAAGTTATTTCTGATGCTTCAAGAGCGGTTCTTAAAAGTAAAAGCTTATACAAAATAAGGAGAATGATTGTATGACAAGGATAGACAACATCCCAATTTCTGATGAAGATTATGAAAAATTGCTTGAAAAGTATTCGCCTGAAGATATTCAAGACTTTTACAATCATTATGGAATAGATGCCTTGAAAGAGATGATTCCAAAAAAGAAGTAACGTCCAAGGAAGATTCTACAGATATATAATGCTATAACATTGATACCGGAGTTGAATAAGCGCATATCACTATCTCTTGGACTGAATCTCTACCATCGGTACCAGTTAGAACCTCACATTCTCCACAGGAATCGCCAACAGGAGCCTCCAGAGCATGATTTCGAGAAAACCGGTACATTGTAGCCTGTACATAAATTCCACAGAAATAAGTTTGAATTTTTTGTTTTCTCGTATAATATCAATATTAATAACAATAACGATAAAAAAACAAAACCAGTACTATCTATGATGGAGGTATCTGCTTATGGGAGACATGAATTCCTTGTTGAAGACTGCAATCGATGAGACCACGCATGTCAGGGAAGGGGAGATCTTCCTTGTGAAGGA
>SAAM01000319.1 GCA_009929415.1 Clostridia bacterium
CTGAGCTAACGAGGAATTTTTTGTACCAGTACGAAACTCTCTATGTTCCGGATTGGGAGTGCAAATGTAAAAGGAATTTTATAAAAGTCCAAATCTTTATTGCAAATTTTCCATAAAAATAAGGGCGTACCGAAAACTTTTGCCGAGACGCCCTTTCTAATGTTTTTTTACAATCCGCGCTTTAATATTCTAAACCAGAAATTTTACGCGAACTTTACCATTATGATAAAACTTTATATTTATTAACTATTAACGACCATTCCCTTTGCCGTTCCTGTTGCCGCCGCCGTTCCCCGGAAAACTTCCGTTTGAGCAACCGGTGCAGGTGCCTGAAGCATTTACAGAGCCTTTCTTCTCCTGTTTCCCGTTCATCTTTTCACCGTTGTTTGCAGACTGTCCGTTATTCAGATAACGATATCTCTTGCCCTTCTCAAATCCGATTGCTATAATTGCACGATACTCCTCCTGTGTCATTATCTGAGCTGTATATGTGCCGCCAAGAGCTGTTATCTGGCGTATGGTAGCCTTGAAGTGATTCTCAGATCCCTTTTCCAGATTCTCTATAACAATCTTAACATTAGGATTGATAATTCCTGTAAGATCCGCCTTGTATTGAACGATGTTATACTCCTCATATTGAGCCATAACCTTAAAAGCTTCGAGAGCTGTCGATCCTTTTTGCAACAATGAGTCATAGAGAGCCTGGCGGACAGGATTTTCGAATTTGCCCTTATCGCCAGCAACAGGATATGTTATTCCGTAGTACTCGAGAAGCCTTTCGGTGGCCTTCATGTGGTTGATCTCCGCCTTGGCTATGTTTTCAAAAGTTTTGATTTTGTACATTTCAAAAAATGCGCTGTAGAGATCTCCTGCCAGCTTCTCATCCTCTCTGACTGCATAAATATACTCGATTTCGCTTGCAGTGAGGTCTGCTGTTGAATCAAAAGGAGCACTCATTGTTGTCATGTCAAATGTTGTTGTCCCGTCACTCTTGACCTGAAGCACGGACATCTGTATGCCCGATGTCATTATCTCCTCTGTGTCTGCTGCCGGATTCTCTTTTGTACATGATGCTGTTGCCAGAACAATAACGGCTGCGGAAGCCATTAGTCTGTAAAATTTATAACTTTTCATTTTGGTGAATTTTTAGGGTTAATAATCCTTCTTTGCTATTATACCGCAAAGAGAAATGAATACCCTACCGGATTAAAAACTTTTCTCATGACGGAAATCGGGAATATATCTCAAAATGCCGGTTTAGAAATTTATTTCAAGATAGAGAGTAGGGGTGAAGGGAATTGATTCTGCATACAGGTTCAGCGTAGTGTAACCGCCTCCCTGAGAGCCTCTCTGGGATATTGGTACTATCTCAAGCATCTTTCTGTTGTCTGTATTCAGAACATTCAGAATTGACAAACCGGTCCGGAAGCCGGCTCTCCCGATTTTAAATGAGTATGTGGCTGAAAGGTCGAGCCGGCTGTACTCATCGGCTCCAAAGGAGGAGTATCTTCCTGTCCCGAATGCATTAAGGTAGCCCTTACCATATACGTAAGTCCCGCTAATCCGGAAGGGTTCGAGGTCAACCACTCCGCCTCCTTTTATCTCAAGAGGATTGTACAGGTACTCCCTTGAATCGGAGTATGTTTCGGAGGCTGAAGCCGCAGTTGTCGAAAGAAAAAGTTGATTACCACCCTTTTCCCATTTTATGAACAGATCTACACCTGTAATCTCTGCATTTCCGGTCTTGATTGAGGAGTTGTTATTGCTGTATATTATCTGTGCTATGCCTCTGTTTTGACGGTTAAACCCGTCAATTGTGACACTGATGTTTTTTGTGTTCCAGGCGGCGCCAACTATTGTGTGGTATGCCTTGAGTACCGGATAGCCGCCGGAGCCGAGCAGAGTCCACACCAACGTTGGCGCCACCTCCTCGTAAATCACAGGCACTTTCCCGAGAAACTGGTTGTAAATACCCCATGAGCCGGACAAGGAGAGGTTACTGCCTATATCGAGTATTGCAGATAACCTTGGCTGAAAATAGAATTTTTCTTTGTAAATATCACCCCTGAAACCCAATGTCATGGAAAAGTTTTTGAAGGATATCTGTTTGTCGGCATAGACAGCCTCTTTGATTTTCTCCCCGGGAAGTCCGTTCGTGAATGTCCTGAATCCCGAAAACTCGGCTCCGGCCTCTAATGATCCGCCTATAAATGTGCGGGTACTGTGAGATATCTTTATTGCACCCTCGGCAACAGAGTTGTTGTCTTCAAGTGAATAATAGGACCCCCCCGGGATTCTGACCACCTTGTCACCCTCTTTGTTGAGCGAGGAGAAATTGGCGGAAAATCTTGTGATTGCTCCCTCTTTGTGTCTATAGTCCAGTGAGGCAGAGCCTGTGAATTGCCGGTTGTTTTCTTTTGCTTCCATTTCGCTGTCTGAATCAGAGAGAGAATATGTGAAGCTATCGGAGGCTCCGTAAATTGATATAAGTGCACTCAGAGCGTTACCTGA
>SAAM01000320.1 GCA_009929415.1 Clostridia bacterium
GCCACGATCCCCATGCGTTGATGCGCAAAAAAGAGACATTTAAACAGACTTTTCAATAACTAATTAATTTTTAAATTTTAAATTTTTAAACACTATGAACGACATAGAATCCCTGAGCCGCCTCACCGAGAATGTAGAGGCTGCTAGAGTAGATATTGCTCCCACTTACAACGAGTATGTACAGTTGGCCTTCGCCATAGCCAACGATTGTGGCGAGGCAGGCAGAGAGCTCTTTCACCGCCTCTGCCGATTATCGACCAAGTATGACTTCAAGCACGCCGAAAGAATCTACTCCAACGCACTGACTACCGGAAAGGGCGATGCACACCTCGGTACAGTTTTTTACTTGGCCGAAAAAATGGGCATAGAACTCAAAAAAGAGCTCGAAATAAGTGAATATAAAGAAAATGAGGAGAGAAAAAAAGCACTAGAAGCAGAAAAAACACCCCCACTCCATTTCTCACATGTGCACGTACCTTATAATGCAGATGTAGAAAACGAACTGATCGACGAAAAAGAAGAAGCAGAAAAGGAGAAACCAAAAGAGGGGAGCGAGCCTTTGTGTCCGCTACCTACCTTCCCTACTTACGCATGGCCCCCATTGCTAAGCACCATCATCGGCTACGGCACTTCGCCCGCCCAACAAGACATTATGTTGCTGGGGGCACTCACGGCTTTAGGAGCTAGCCTGGGACACCATGTACAGTGCTTCTATGGAGGTAAAAAACAGCACCCCTGCCTGCAAACCTTCATCGTGGCACAGCCGGCTTCGGGCAAGGGGGTACTCACTCACATCCGGCTGCTGGTGGAGCCTATACACGATGAGATACGCCAAAAGGTGAACGAGGAGATGCGTACCTATCAGAAAGAGAAGGCTGTTTATGATACACTGGGGAAAGAACGTCAAAACAAAGAATGTCCCAAACCGCCGATAAACCGTATGTTCCTAATCACGGGCAACAATACCGGAACGGGGATTACCCAAAACCTCATTGACTCTGGTGGCACGGGGTTGATATTCGAAACGGAAGCCGATACCCTCTCGGGAGCGATCGCATCTGATCATGGACACTTTAGTGACACGCTCCGCAAAGCGTTCGATCACGACCGTATCAGTTACAACCGCCGCATGAACGAGGAGTATAAGGAGACACCCAAGTGCTACCTCTCCGTGCTACTCTCTGGCACCCCTGCACAGGTTAAACCGCTAATTCCGTCGGTCGAAAACGGTCTTTTCTCTCGGGAGATATTCTACTACATGCCAGCGATACGCCGTTGGGAGAACCAGTTCAACAAGAACGGAAGAGACTTGGAAGAGATTTTCAGAAAACTGGGAGAAGCGTGGAAGGAGCAGGTGAAAATAATCAAAGAGCATGGCATTCACACCCTTGAGCTCACCGCACAACAGCAAGAGGAGTTGAATAACCACTTTGAACAGCTTTTTGACCGTTCATACTTGGCCAACGACAACGAGATGGCCAGTTCTGTGGCACGATTGGCGGTAAACACTTGTAGGATACTCTCCGAAGTAGCTCTCTTACGTCTCTTAGAGAATCCCAATCCGTATGCTTTCAAAGAGAGCACCGAAGGGAACACCTTTATGCCCGGACCCGATGTAGCACCAGATAACATCAAAGATGGCATCATTTCGCGGTGGAGTTTCACCATCAGCGACAGCGATTTTAAGGCTGTACTAGCACTCACCACACCGCTCTACCGCCATGCCACACACATCCTCTCTTTTCTACCGGAAAATGAGGTGGGTCACCGAAGCAATGCGGACAGAGATGCCTTCTTCAATACGCTGGGCGAACACTTTACCCGTAAAGAGGTTATCGCAAAAGCCGACGAATTGAATATCAATCAAGGGACAGCTACCTCTTGGGTCACTAGACTTCTGGGAAAGGGGATACTTGTAAAACCAGATAATAAACCGGGGGTATATGAGCGTGCGCATAAAAAAAATACAAAAAAATAACCAATTTATTGGTTATTAATTCTTTTTTTTAGTATTATATCGCGCATGTGAGAAATGGAGTGGGGGTGTTTTTTCTGCTTCTAGTGCTTTTTTTTCTAGCATCTCTTTCATTTTTCGATAAGCAGTCAAGCGGTATTTTACTTATTTTTTAAATGTTCTGTTTTTGAGTGCTTTTGAGCATTGGGTGTTTTCAGGCCCTCTAAGCGTTTTCAACGACCAAGATCAGGACTTGTATCATCATGGATTAAAAAGCTCTTAAAAGCCCTAAAAACACCCCACAAAAAGAGCAGAGACTTCAGTATGTTGCCGTCTCTGCTCTTTAACTTCTTAAAACTACCCTCAAGAACTTCTGAAAGCTTCCCCCAAAAAAAACTTCTTAGAGCCTCCCCCCCACTTCTTAGAGAACTTCCCAACCACTTCCCCCAAAAGAACTCCCCCCAAAAGAACTCTCCCGAAAACTCCCCAAAGAGCCTCCCCAAGCAAGCACCGCTTTAGCAGTCCTAAAGCACCGCTTTAGAGGTCGTAAAGCACC
>SAAM01000321.1 GCA_009929415.1 Clostridia bacterium
TGGAGAACCACAGGAACAACCTCAGGGAGAAACTGGGATTGAAGAACAAGGGAGTCAATCTCCAGTCGTTCCTAATGAATATGGGAGCGGAAGAAGAGGGGGTGTAGTGAATAAGCCTCGGTATTTGGCAACCATATCTTTCATCGGCCTGAGTATCTAGCACGCTTGCTCAACCCTGAAAAGAGTCGTCACTTGCCCTGATATATATCTCATCCAGCAAACGGAGGTTCTTTAAACTCCAATTTTTTCCTCTTTCGACTATATAGAGGTAGTTGTTCTTCGACCGGACTTTATGTCTAGGAATCAGGACTACTTGCTTGATGGATCGGGAATAATTCAGGTGGAAGAGGCTGTCATTAAGATCAACAATATAAATCCGGAAGACTATTCTCCCATCATCGGATATCAAGCATGTTCTGTACGGTCTACGCATATATTGGGAGTATATGATATCTTCCTCTAGTCCTATTTCATTCCTGTTCAAATAACTGTATAAGACTTTCAGGGTTTTGAGATATTGTGCGGAGACTCCTTGATATCTATGATACTCTGTTTGGTCCAAGAATGCTTCATATTCATTCGACGTGTTTCGAATAGTATGATTTGATTCATCAAATTCAATTACTTCATACTCCCAAGGGCCTTTGTCTCCATAGAACTGTTCAGCAGGCAACTCCCTGACGTGTATGATTTGCTTCTCCACAGCTGCCTGAAATTTGCATTTCAAAGGATAGCTGGCTTGAAATTCATGGTATTGGAATGCCTTATTCTTTTGATATTCGATATTGATCGGACATGTGTCATCAATTACATACTGCCAGTTCGGATTCTGATTGATAATAGGCCAAATTGGGATGAGTTCACTCTTTAAGAAGGTAAATCCATAAAAATCATCGAATTCTTTCTCATTGCATACCTGCAGGTCAATGTTTTGCATGTTGCCAAGAACATCACGAATTATAATATTCCCGAATTTATCTAGCCTTACAGCTTCCTCAGTATGAAAAACTGCAAGAAGGTCGATGTCATTTGGTTCAGGGCTACCCTTTGAGAAAGAGCCAAATATGTAAATGGATTTGACCAGCTCCTAGTATTTGCTTTTCATGGCTCTCGTCATGAATTTATCGAATAGCAATAAAGCTTCATTCCTTTGCATCTTGGGCATCCTTATTTAAAAGTGAATAGTACGATGGAAACATATTTTATGAAGGGATCTCTTGTGGAGGCAGAGAGAGCCCCTATGGAAAACATTTTATTGAAACCAGATTTCTATTCTATACCTTCATCTTCAAGCGAATTCAATCGGCTTAATGCTTCATTTGCTTTTAGGAGAGGAAGCTCAATTAATGCAATTGAATCCGTAGGAATATACATTGAGAATTCATCATCTATTATAGGTAACGTTTTTGGGAATCCATCTAAGCTGAAAGCTGTAAAAACTATATGGTCAATAAAATCGAAATTTGTGAGGGTATAAGACTCGGTGGTTCCATCTTGATAGAAAATACGGATACCGGAAGTGAACTTGAGGAGGTCATCATCATCTAACTCATGGTCGACCATAATTTTTTTAATGGTTTCTCTTAAATTCTCTGACAGTGAGTTGTTTTCTGTCTTCAGTTGGTTTCGCTCATCTAAATACGCTTCAAATGCGTCATAGAGTTCAATTGATACATAACCGAATTCATGCCATTCAATATTCCAGTCTCCAGGGAAGGCATCAGCTGCCTCATCGAGTGTTACAAACCGTTTGATATTCTTTGGATTAGCAATTACAAGTTTATTGTTTAGTGTTTCGAAATAGAAGGGATCGCAGTTTTCAAGTGAAGCAGTCAATAAATCGCAAGTGCCTATCGTAATCGGATACCAGAGACTTTCGGTTTTTCCAGTCGGTAGAATGCCGAGATTACCCCAAAATCCATCCAAACCATCCTCTTTATCCTTTAAATGCAGAAAATACCTTGAGCTTTGTTTTGATGCCCAAGGATTCCCCAGTAATGCTCCGACGGTTGTCTTTAACACAAACGCCAAATCTCTTAGGTTTGCTAAACTAGGTTCCGGATTGCCGTTCTCCCACCTTCCGATGGTTTGCTGAGTTGTATGCATAAGCTTTGCTAGCTCTTTCTGGGTTAAACGTGATTGGTTCCGATACTCTCGAATCTTGTTCATTCCTGCTCCTCCTTCGAGTGATATGTATATGGTAAACGCACACATATAGTGTGTCAATACAAATATAATGTGTATTCATATGGTTATTCATCTCTTCTTGAGGAGCATTATTCCATGTAATGTTGGTCCAAGCCCATTGGAAACAGTGTAGAAACATCTCCCAATTTCCTGCAGAATCCACTCTATAGCTCGCCCCTATTGGAGAAACGTATGCCCGATACCCGTAAACAATTGTTGATAGACCTTGGTCTTGAGACCCTTGCCGATACCCTGTTGGAATTGGCAGGCCATAATGAGCAGGTCAATGACAAGATAAACAGTCTCACATCAGCTGAAAAA
>SAAM01000322.1 GCA_009929415.1 Clostridia bacterium
GTGGTCTTGCTGTCAAGAGCTGAGGTGGGTTCGTCAAAGCAGAGCACCTTTGGGCTGAGCATGCAGGCCCTGGCGATAGCTACTCTCTGCTTCTGCCCGCCTGAGAGCTCAAACGGATAGCTGTTTTCCTTTGATTCTATTTTTAGCTTAGTGAGCAGCTCTATTGCTCTTTCTCTGGCCTGTTCTTTTGTCATGAGCTTCTGGGATACAGGCGCTATTGTGAGATTGTCTATTATGCTCAGGTGAGGGAAGAGGTTGAAGCTCTGGAACACCAGGCCTACCTTTTCCTGCACGAACTCGCTTCCTGATTTTCCGTCTATTATTATTTCTCCGCTGTCATAGGTCTCAAGATTGCAGATGCATCTTATGAGGGTAGTCTTTCCGGCTCCGGATTCGCCTTTTATGCAGAGAATCTCGCCTTCGTAAGCCTTCAGGGACACATCTGTAAGGACCTGGAGCTTTCCGAATTTCTTGTTAAGGTTTTTTACTTCGAGCATGAGAGCCTCCTATTCGTAGTAGCTGTAGTGTTTTTCCATAAGTGCGAATGTCTTTGAAAGCACGGCGATAACTGCAAGGTATATGACGCCGACCATCATGAACGGCAGCATAGAAGAAAGCGTGTTTGCGGCAATCTTTCCGGCTCTGAGCAGATCTCCGAGGCCCAGGATGTAAACGAGGGAAGTATCCTTGATAAGGGTTATCGTCTCGTTTCCCATGGCTGGAAGTATGCTTTTTATTACCTGTGGAAGTACTATCTTGAAGAAGGTGTTCTTCTTGCTCATGCCAAGTATCTTTGCGGCTTCATACTGGCCTCTGTCTATTCCCTGCAGTCCGCCCCTTACTATCTCCGCAAAGTATGCGGTATAGTTCAGCACGAAGGCTACTCCTGCGGCAGTCTCTCTTTCGAGCACGATGTTCATGTATGGAAGTCCGAAGAATATGAACATGAGCTGGAGCAGAAGCGGGGTGCCTCTCATCACGTATATATATGAAGAGGTGATAAGTCTTGCAGGCTTTACTCTGGACATCCTCAGGAGTGCCACTATTACCGATAATGGCAGGGACATAGCCAGAGTTATGACTGACAGTATCAGGGTCGTTTTAAGGCCGTCCATCATTGATGGTAGCAGCAGCATTATTGTTTCCATTTTTCCTCCTGTTCAGATGGCTTTTAGTTCTCTGAGAACCATCTGTCTTTTATCTCATCGTAAGTTCCGTCTGTTTTCATTTCTTCAAGGGCTGCGTTTATCTTCTCAAGAAGTACTGCATCTGATTTTCTTACGCCTATGCCGTATTCTTCTTCTCCAAAGTTATCTTCAAGCACCTTGTAGTTTTCAGCGCCTCTGAGCTTCATGTAGTATCTTGCAAGAACCTCATCAACCACTATTGCATCTGTTCTTCCGGCCTCGAGGTCCATGAAGGCCTCGTTGTTTGTGTCGAACTGCACAGGCTCTGAGCCGTTAAGCGCTGCCGTAAATTCTGCATCGGCGGTTACTGCGTCATATGCGCTTGATTCCTTCTGCACTGCCACGCTGAGTCCTGCAAGGTCTGCCTTGGTGTTTACAGGGCTGTCAGAGAGCGTCACTATTATCTGCTTGTTGTTGAGGTATGGAGTAGTGAAGTTTACTTTTTCTTTTCGGGCATCTGTTATAGTGTAGCCGTTCCAGATGACATCTATGTTTCCTGCGTTAAGCTCAGTTTCCTTCATTGACCAGTCGATAGGCTGCATCTTTACCTCGAGGCCTATCCTCGTTGCGACTTCCTGAGCGAGCTCTACGTCAAAGCCTGTGAGCTCTCCGTTTGCATCCCTGAATCCCATAGGGGCAAATGTATCGTCGAGTCCCATTGTGAAGTATCCCTGCGCCTCAAGGTCTGCCCATGTATCTGCTGAGGCTGAATCGTCTGAGCCTGTGCATGCTGTAAGTCCTGTCATCATTGTGAGTGCTGCCGCGGCAACTGCCATAAATCTCTTGATCTTTTTCATGTTTTTTCTCCTTTTTCGGTTAAAGTTGAATTAAGTGATGTTAACAGTAATTGTCACTTTTTTATCGGTATTAAAAAAAGCTCTCATCCTGTGACTGTTGTCAAAGGACGAAAGCTTGTGCTCACGTGGTTCCACCTTTATTCGCATGTCCCTCGCGGGAGATGCCTCTCAAAGTACGTAAACATCAGAACGGGTTCTGACATAAAGATACTCCAGCACTTGGTAACGGGTGCATATACCGATTCAGTCTACTCTGCCGGGGCATTTCGGTGAACAGCTCAAAGATGTGTTCAATATCATCTATCCGGTTCTTTTCACCATGCAGAACCTCTCTGAAGGAATTAACGATATCTACTGTTTCTTATCAAAGCCTTTATAATTTTTAGACAATTTAGTTTTTTATCATATTACACTTGTATCAGGTTTTTGTCAACACTTTTTTGAAAAAATAATTTTATTACTCTGAGGCATTTTTACCACAGATATCCTGAGAGCAGCTTTATGAAAACTCCGA
>SAAM01000323.1 GCA_009929415.1 Clostridia bacterium
AAGAATATTGCAGAGGATTTTTCCAGGGACAATTCAGATTCTGCCGGCTTCGCATTCTCCAAGAATACGATAAATCGAGTGATTCCTGCATTCCTGAACATCAGGAATCCTGAGGTGATGACAAGGCAAAAATTCTCCAATGAGCTCGGAGTCTCAAGACACAGCACCAAGGAATATGGGTTCATGAGGTCCCCTGAGGGTTGGTATGAATATAAGCAACAACTGATTTCCAATCAAAAGGATGGAGTTTTGATTGAGAAGGAAACAAGACACTCCGTATCGGCTGAGTTTCTTGATGATACCTTTGTGGCTTTCTCCGCACAACAGATCAAGTCCGCAACCGGCAATATTGGAACATTCGATGCAGGGAATCCGAACATCCTTTTCCAGGAAGACGGATCTCCAAAGATAGAGACAAACTTTCCTAAGCGGCCAGACATACTGTTTTTAGATTATCTAGACAATCCCAATGAATACACAAGAATCATGGACACTTGGAAGAGTGATCTCAAGGCATGGGTTGATAAGGCACCAGACTTAATGCAGTTTGGTAATGAGGATCTTGTTCATGTAGTTCATAAGAATGTCATTCCAGACGAGGGGCCTTGGAGGGGAACTTCATTCATAAACAGGGAAGGAGAATGGGTACCTCTAGGTCATCGGGATTATGCCACAAAATATGAATCTGTCAAAGAAGAAATGGACCTTAAAGACTATCGTCCAGACATCCTCTTCCAGGATACTGTCAAAAAAATAAACAACGGTACCTTGGCTGTTTTACATAACATAACGGCAGAAAAGCTGACAGAAGTAGACAAAATAGGAGGACTCCCTTCCCCCTCACTTGCTGTTACTAGACCAAACATCCCATTTGAACAGTTTGGTGAGATCACTCTTATAGCAGACCCATCTGTAGCGGTTATGGCTATGGAAGAATCAAGGCTTTATGATCGTGATGTATGGAGTCCAACTGTCCCAAGAGCTGAATGGAAAATTAATCAGAAGGTCATTGATAAGTTCGACAAGAAGATCATGCCTATAATTTACAAAGAAACTGGCAAGTACTTTTCAGGATCTGATTCATTCAACAGTGTGGATATAAACAGAGGAGCCAGCTCACTAGCAGATGCTTACAAAAGAAATCTCGGAGCTAAGATAGCCTTTCTCAAAGATCATGACATAGATTACGAATTGAAATTCAAGAAACAAAAACCACCATTGAATTTCCCTATAGAAATCATTGAAGAGAATTTGGAGTATTTCAAATCCACTAAGTTTGAAACAGAAAACTCTGATACAGTAAGAGAGTATCTTAGACCTAAGCTAGACGAGCACATTGAGAAGTCTTTGGCACTTCGAAAAGAAAAAAATTTTGCACTGTACGAGAACATGAAGAAAGACTTCATGGATCGTTATCTAAGGTTTGGTGTCTTGGACAAGGTTTTCAATTTTGCAAAAACCTATGATAAAAACACTCTTGTTTTCGATGAATACGGAACAGAAAACAGTATTGACCAGACAATCAAGGATCATGAAGATGATTTCATCTCATGGATCAAAGACAATATTGAAGAAGCATATTCAAACCCGAAGATAAAAATCGGTTCAAAGAAGTATGACTATACTGCAGAGAACATTCTGAAATGGATGCAATCCCAATCACAACAAGCATCACAGGAGACTATGACATATGGACCTTCAAAAGCAGCTGCAAATGCAGGACGCGCTTTCTGGAACAGGAATGAAGTAAGTGAATCAGAGGATTTTCTGGTAACAAGAGAAGATCAGCAGAAACAATGGGTTGAGAGAATAGAACCAATCACAAATCAATTACAAGATGAATTACCAAATTATCATAAATATGGTACATGGGAAGCCATTGATTCGATCTATGAAGCAATCGGAAGGTACATCGAGAAATATGGTTCTGTTAGAAATATTTCAAATATGAGAAGAGAACTCTCTGCAAGATCATTCACAAAAGTGCCTAATTATCTCATTGAAAAAGCATTGGACCTGGTTGGTGAGTTTACAATCCTTTCTCAGGATTACTTTGAGGCAAAGCCAAATAGGGTCGTTTCACTTGATGAGTTCTTTGTTGCAATTATACCAGAGACAATAAACGAAAGACAAAGATCCGTGCTTGATAAGTATGGCATTACCGCAATCGAATACGCTGATGAAAGCGATAGGCAGCAAATCGTCGAACAAGTATATGAGCAACGAGGAGCTTCCCTTCTCTTCCAGGACGATCTCTCCCCCGCAGACTTCATCCTCGAGGAAGCCCGAGGCTTCGACAGCTGGCAGGAGTGGAAGGCCTTCTACGAATCATTCGACGACCCGTACAGCCCATCGCCCAAGACCGACGACAGCTGGTACGAAGAGATGTACAACAAGGCCCACGGAATCACGAGCGAAGAAGAAGCCCAGCAGGCCGAGGATGCAAAGCTTAAGCTGGAGACCGAGCAGGCGAAGGACCAGTAC
>SAAM01000324.1 GCA_009929415.1 Clostridia bacterium
TTTTGGGTATAGGTTATCAGAAACAACATCCTTGATTGGGGAAAAGATCACTCGCTTTAAAAGGTGATAAACCAAGGGTAAGAAGTTCGAAAATACTAGCTCTTGGAAATTCCGAAGCATACACCACTCTTTATCTGGACAGATAAGAAGGGTGCTTCTGTAAGACGTACACCATAACCCCGCAGTATTCAGGTAATCGTTCCTGTTGGTCTCGACTATACATGGATGCGAGTTTTGCCTCTATTTGACTTCTTGTTCTCCGCCCATGATCATGAGCCAACCAACCATGAATCCCTTCCCAGACCGCTTTTCTATTATTGCAGAGTCTTTTAGCATTCAAATTGAGTACAGCATTGAGATCGGAATCCCATTGAGGATCTTCTGAGAAGATCTGCCCATTTCGTCTATACCGGATAGTTGTCTCAATGCATGGATGGGTAGCTGGATCGTATTTGATATCATCGTCTTTCTTGCTCTCATCACAATGGTCTTGTGAACCTATGCCATTCTCCTTCCCATCACAACAAAGAAGCAGGTTGTTGTAGTCCAATTGCTCTTTCGGATACCGTGATTGGGATTTCACATGCTCAATCACCGTTGCCTGGAAATCCAGACTGATTCGCCTCATGCAATATGCACAGAGATACCCCTGCTCTCTTGCCAATTGTTTTCTGAGTGCAACCTTTTGTGGATAGTCATCCAATACATTGGTCGAACCATGGTTGAGCTGTTCCTTGCATTGTTTTCTATACCGGGACAAAGCACTTGGAATTGGTGATTTCAGTATCCGTATCATAGTTCAGAGCCGGCAGCATACAGAGAAAGCAACGTTTCACTTCGCACTATCTCAGGGACCGGCCCGTAGGCAGCCTTAAACGCTTCTATCTGCTTTCTCGCTTCCTGCATTTCATTGTCATCAATCAAGAGGAATATTCGATCAAGCCTTTCTTGGACATCTTGGTTGACTGATTTGCTGTCCATAACTTCTTCAAGAATCTCATTGGAGCTCAAGCCCTTGCCTTGTGAAACTGAAGTGTAAGCAAACTCTCCATGCTTTTGAGACAGAAGCACGATCGAACCCCTTTCTGCTTCGCTGAGAACTTGAGGCGAGTGCGTAGTCACAATGAATTGTACATTGGGAAAGGTGGAGGAGAGAAGTTGCACCACATTCCTTTGCCATTTGGGATGCAAATGCAGCTCAATCTCATCAATCAGCACAATACCATCGCCTTCCAAGGGATTTACCCTGGCAGGATTTGCTATGACAATCCTTCGAGTCAAATCCCCGACAAGTGCCAATAAATCGCGTTCCCCTTGTGATAGCTGTTCTACAGAGAGAATAATCCCCTCTTTCTCCAACTGCATACGAAGTGGGTTTCTCTTGATAGTCAGTTTTTTGAACCCGGTGAATTTTTCTATAACCTGTCTTACTGTTTCCAGCTGAGGATTGTATGCGATATCGCTTCTCCCCCCAGCTTCCAGGACCAACTCACGATACTGTTCGTTCTCAATATCCTCCAAAGTTCTATACCATTCGAAGAACGTCCCAAAATTCACGCGGGAATCGAGAGCATTGTCAAATGTGCTGAGAAGATCAAAAGATTGCTTCGTCCTGGTTCTCTTCACCTGGGCTTCTGCATTCCGCAGTACCGAGTAATACACCAAAATCGGCAGTGAAGCTTTTTCCGGAGTATCGGAAATGCTCTTTTTGTAGAGATCCGCGAGGCGTGAGAAATCTGTCATATCTGATTTCTCGCCTGTTTTATGCCCGGACCTAGTTCGCGTAAGAGAGACTGAGTACTCGTTTAATCCATCCATGAAACGAGCTTGGATTTTGGCAAATGATTTGCCATTATGAATCTCACCCAGTGAGATTTGATCCCCGCTGCCCCCCTGAGAACTTCGTCGAACCTTGAGAATGAACCAAGACAAATGGTGGGATATAGCATCAAGCAGTGTAGTTTTTCCCGCTCCATTCACACCACAGAAAATTATCACCTTCCGGTCAATGGAAAGCGAGAGCTTTGAAATTCCCTTGAAATTCTCAATATCGAGCTGCTTTATAAACATAGGCTATTCACCAATCCTCGCTCTCTGGGTCCTGACATACTTTATACTCTACATTCAATGTGCTCGGTCATCAACTGAAACGCATATGGCGATTAATCACCTCGTATCAAGTACTGCCCCATCTTCGCACATACTGCATACCAACACAATGAGAGGTTCTCCAAGCAATCGTATAGATATAGAGCGTAGGCACCATTTGGGGTCTCGGTACCATACAATCCTTGAGATAACCAGTCTCAAAATCCCTTCTATCAATCCAAGGGATTTCTCCTGTAGGATTGCTTCAGAGCTAATAAGCATATTCTCGCCTTTCCACCAAAAGAACGTAATGACACACATTTCCTCCTTTGCTATACTTCCTGCAAAAGGAGGTTACGTATGCTCTGCATTGCTTCATCTCCATGCAAGGTCTG
>SAAM01000325.1 GCA_009929415.1 Clostridia bacterium
ACTTCAGTCTGCTTGTATCCTTCTGGTATAAGCTTCCCCATCACAATACCATCCCCATCGCCTTCAGATGTTCTTCAACCTTGCTGGTCAAATCATCAACTTCTTTTTCAATCTCTACCAAAGGCTTTTCGTATCTTTCAGCAAGTTCCTTTATCCTATTCGACAGTCTGTGGCTGATGTTATCCAATTCAGACTCGATGCGTTCACTGATTGTCGAGAACCACTTCTTATCAACAATGAGAGTCTTTATTTCTTCCTCTGAAAGTTTGGGATATTTTGAAATCACTTTCCTTTCAACCTCATCCTTCAATGCATTCAGAGATTTTTTCATGGAAGGCTCTTTCTCCAGCAATTCCAAATACTCGGTCAACAAATCAAAGGCTTCCGCATTCTCATCGTCTCTCTTACCCAAGTTGACCAATGTATCTTTCAATTGTTTCTTTGAAGTCTTCCCCTCGTCATAGGCATCATTAATTAGACTATCATCAGTTGTCCCATTCTCTTCATCGATTTCAGCCTTTCTAGATTTGATAGAATCCAATTCTGCTTCGATATCTTCTATCTGTTGCCACAATTCAGGAAAGTATTCCTGAATGATAAGAGATGTGGGGATAATTCTACCTTCCAATCCGTCTAATCCAGACACTGCTTTGTCTACACCTTTGGAATTCTTCTTCATCAAGCGACTCAGCTCTTTTCCAACAGTCCATCCCCCAGTAGAAATGACATACACATCATCCTGCATGACCTCGTACCAATAATCCATGAGGAGTTGATAGAGGTCGTACTTGTCAGTAAGTGGCTTATCGGTAAATAATTGCAACAACCTCTCAGATACATCTTCAATAATTTCTTTTGGTTTGGCCCCTAACTCCATGGTCTTCAAAGATGCAACAATATTTTGCTTCCAACTTTCAAACTCAGAAAGAAGGGATTGCTTGAAATCGATAGAGTTCTCATGGTTCAGGATAAACTCCCGTACAGATTCAGTTTCTACTGAGAGTTCAAAATATCCTTCCCTTTCGGTGGCATTGAATAAATCCTTTTTCAATGTAGGAAATACCTGCCAATAGGCTTCCAAGGATTCCACATCATGTCTTGGGACCCCTCCGGAGAGGTGCGCTTGGATATCTTGTATGTCCTCTTCATCTTGGTTATCTATGTATCTAGGAATATTGAGGTTGTAGTCGTTCTTCTCACTGGCAATCTCTTCGATGGGAACAATTCTGGAATATTTCGGGTTCTCAGTCTCAGAAAGGAAGGTATCAATAATCTTATGGATATCCTGCTCCCGAAGACGATTTTTATTCCCATCCTTGATGAAGCCTTTGCTTGCGTCAATCATGAAGATGCTTTTCCTTTCTGCAGCATGCTCCTTATCAATGACAATTAGACAAGCAGCAATCCCTGTTCCATAAAATAAGTTAGGGGGTAGTCCGATGATACCTTTGATATACCCCTGCTGAATAAGTCGCTTTCTCAGAAGCCCTTCAGCATTTCCCCTGAACAGAACCCCTAAAGGCATGACGATGCATCCCTTGCCTTTGGACTTCAGTGATTTGACCAGATGAATCAAGAACGCATAGTCTCCGTTCTTGTCAGGAGGAAGAGGATATCCCTCGAACCGTTTGAAAATATCATGCTCAGGGTCCCATCCATTCTTCCAAGACTTATAGGAAAAAGGCGGATTGGCTACAGCATAGTCAAATTGCTTCAACGCCCCTGTATTGTCATCTAAGAATTGAGGGTTCGAGAGGGTATTTCCCAAGCGAATATCGGAATCAGGGTTGTCATGCAACCACATGTTCATTACACACAAGGCACGTGTGGCATTGTCATATTCCTGACCATAGATGGTAATATTGTTCTGTGTCTCACTCGCTGCTTTTAAAAGAAGGGAACCAGACCCGCAGGTAGGGTCATAGAGGGTTTCCGACTGGCTTTTTGATTGGTTTATTCCGATGAGACTGGCCATGATTCTTGAGACTTCTGCCGGTGTATAGAACTGCCCCTTGCTCTTACCGCTTTCTGTAGCGAACAATCTCATCAAGTATTCATAGGCATCACCGAGCAGGTCATCTCCGTCTGCCATATTCTTACTGAAATCCAACTCAGGACGTTCGAATATGGCAATCAGATTACTCAGCCTATCAACCTTATCCTTTCCTCTTCCCAATTTCTCGTCATCGTTAAAATCTGCAACCGTAATGATACCAGTCAATTCATTGGCTTCGGCCATCTTCCCAATAATCTTATTTATCTGGTCACCGATATCGGTTTTCCCCTTGAACTTTACCATGTCACTGAAGCTTGCCCCTTCGGGAACATCTGCGAGGGATATGCGATTTTTATCAGAAACATATTTCATGAATAGAAGCACAAGGATATAGTCCTTATATTGACTTGCATCCATACTGCCACGAAGTTGGTCGCAAGAATCCCAAAGAGAATTATAGAGTTCTGATTTCTTAACTGCCATTT
>SAAM01000326.1 GCA_009929415.1 Clostridia bacterium
GCATCAAGCGCTCCGACAACTATCTCGTATGGTGCATTATCTCCACCCATAGCATCTACAGCTATTCTCATCGTATTCCTCCCGCATAATAAAAAAGCATGTAGTGTCCACCTACATGCCAGTAAAACTTACTTCTCTATTACTTCTCTGCCTTTATAAAATCCACATTCAGGACAAACCTTATGTGATAATTTTAATTCGTTACACTGTGGGCATTTTACTAAACCGTTTGCAGTTAGCTGCATGTTAGCTGCTCTTCTTGAACGAGTTGCAGACTTTGCTGTTTTTCTCTTTGGTACTGCCATTTATGTCCACCTCCTTTTTGCTTAATCTTTACTTGATCATTTCTTTTAGTTTATCAAATCTGGCATCAATATTTTCATCTGACATACTGCATTTGCACTGGACTTTATTGAAGTTACTTCCACATACTGGACACATACCCAAGCAATCCTCTTTACAAAGTAGTTTATAAGGTACCTGATTCAAAATCTCAATAAAGCAGAGATCCATCAAATCTACATGATTCTCAGAAATAACGTAAGTATCATGTTCCTCTAAAAAAATCTCATCTCCCGATACCAAATATACAATTATGTCCTCACTGACTGACACATCTACATCATCCAGGCATCTGGCGCACTGGCCGATAACGCTGGCTGACAGCTTTGCATTTAACACCAATTGATCATCTGTTTTAACAATAATGCCATTCAAAACAACCGGTGAAGAAAATCTGAGACCATATTCGTTGTTATTCGCCTGCTCTTTATCAAAGCTGACATCTACTGCCAGAGTGCTTCTCTCGCCGGACAGGATTTCACTTAAATTCATCACGTTCCTCACCTCTTATTTATCACAAATATTATACATTGCAGGATAACATTTGTCAAGTAGAATTGCCTTACAAGTTAAAATCAATAAGGTTTCCCTTATTGATTTTAACATTTATGATATCTGAATTATTTTACTAATTCTAAAGTATCTCTTGCAATCATCACTTCTTCGTTTGTAGGTATACAAAGTACCTTTACTGCTGAATCAGCTGAAGAAACGACTTTCTCTTTTCCTCTTACCTTGTTCTCTTCTTTGTCTATCTTGATTCCAAGTCTCTCGAGTCCGCTGCAGATTTCTTCTCTTGCGCCGATTGAGTTCTCTCCAAGTCCAGCTGTGAATACTATCACATCTACGCCGCCCATTTCAGCCATGTAAGATCCGATGTATTTCTTAACTCTCTTGTAGTATGTCTCAAGTGCTATTGCAGCTCTTTCGTTGCCTTCAGCAGCTGCGTTCTCGATGTCTCTGAAGTCTGAGCTTACGCCTGACATTCCGAAAACTCCTGATTTCTTGTTCATTACATCGTTGATTCCGTCTGCGTCAAGGTTAAGCTTCTTCATAAGGAATGTAACTATAGCAGGATCCATGTCCCCGCATCTTGTTCCCATGATAAGTCCCTCAAGCGGAGTGAATCCCATTGATGTATCGACTACCACTCCACCGTCAACAGCAGCTACAGAAGCTCCGTTTCCAAGGTGGCATGTGATTATCTTAAGATCCTTTATGTCTTTTCCAAGTATTTCAGCAGCTCTGTAGCTTACATACTTGTGTGATGTACCATGGAATCCATATCTTCTTACTCCGAACTCCTTGTAGTACTCGTAAGGAATTCCGTAAAGATATGATGACTCTGGCATTGTCTGATGGAAAGCTGTATCGAATACTGCAACCATTGGAACAGTTGGAAGTATTTCTCTGCATGCATTGATTCCGATCAGGTTTGGCGGATTGTGAAGCGGAGCAAGCTCTATACAGTCTTCAAGCGCCTTTACAACCTCATCAGTTATAACTACTGAAGATGCGAATTTCTCTCCCGCATGAACTACTCTGTGTCCAACAGCATTGATCTCATCCATGCTCTTGATTGCGCCATACTCAGGGTTAACAAGCGCATCAAGCACGTGCTTGAGTGCATCCTTGTGATCCGTCATTGGCTCTTCGATTATTTGCTTGTCTCTTCCTGGTATCTCATGTTTAAGAACAGAACCTTCTATTCCAATTCTCTCAACAAGACCTATAGCCAGTACAGACTCGTCTGTCATATCAATAAGCTGATATTTTAGTGATGAACTTCCGCAGTTAATTACTAATACTTTCATCGATTTCCCTCCATCTTATATATGTAACATGACATATGATCATGTTATTATACTGTATAAAAATTGGCGGGAATATGTGGGAATCGAACCCACCCAAGAAGCTACTAACCCCTCGAACTGGTGTTGAAGACCAGCGGGCACACCAGCACCCATCTACTCCCAATCGCTATTTATCTTAACACAGATTATCTTCCATTTCAAGATTTTTTTGCAACATATGATAATTTTATAATTTCATAGGGTCATATTCCTCTATGAATCCTTCGCCCAGAACCTCCCTTACCTCAGCAATCGTTATGAATGCCCGCGGATC
>SAAM01000327.1 GCA_009929415.1 Clostridia bacterium
GAAGATCCATAAATCGGTTTTAGCTTATATACGCAAAGTTATAAAATCTATTCATTTAAAACCTCCTTTTTATTAAATTTGGGTAGGGTAAAACAAATTCGGAACGGTTAATAGAAAAAGAGAGGATTTGGATAAGGAAAATTTCAGGAGGCTTTTTGACAGACACTTTGACGCAATAAGGCGTTACCTCTACTACAGATGCGCAGATACAGAACTGGCTTCTGACGTGGCACAGGACCTGTTTGCCAGAATATGGGAAAAGGGAATGAATCTGGATCCGGACAAAGATAAGGCTCTGCTTTACAAAATGGCATCTGACATGATAGTTAGCAAGTTCAGGAGAAGAAAGACAGAGTTGGATTATACGAACTCTATGATTTACACAGAGAAAGAGCATAGCGATAACAATTTAGAATACAAAGAATTAGCAAGAAAATACTCGGAGGCTCTTACAAAAATGAGCGAGAATCAAAGAATAACATTTTTAATGAGCCGAAGCGAAGAACTAAAATATCAGGAAATCGCAGAGAGGTTGAATATCAGTGTCAAGGCCGTTGAGAAAAGAATATCACAGGCGCTCGGCTATTTGAGAAAAGAGTTAAGATGAATTATCACAGCCATGAAAGATAACATTAGAATAGAACCCAAATGGGACAAGAGCAAAGAGGAGATCTGGAGTGATCATTTTGAAAAAATGACCTCAACCGCTCCTGTAAACCGGGAAGCTCTCCACAAAGGGATGTTCTCCGGAAGAGCAATCTACTACACCGCAGCCGCCGCAATTATAGTTCTGATGCTCGTTCCCATGGTCTATACAAGAAACATCTCTGCTCAGAGAGGTGAACATGTCACAATAGAACTTCCTGACGGATCAACTGCATGTCTTAATGCACAAAGTGAGATCTCCTACAAGCCCCTCCTCTGGTATCTGAAGAGAGACATAAGGATGGAGGGCGAGGCATATTTCAGCGTCGAAAAGGGTTCCAGATTTTCAGTTAAAAGTGAAAACGGCTCTGTCACCGTTCTGGGAACAAAATTCAATGTAAAATCGAGATATGATATATTTGAGGTTTCTTGCATCACAGGAAAGGTTGCAGTCAAATCAGAGCTGGATAAAGATTTGAAAGAGGGTGTTTTGATTGAAGGCGGAGAGGGAGTTTCATTTAGCGAAAATGCTGCAATGAAGAGAGTCTCAGGAGAGACAAACGAGAATAGAACTTCCTGGATGGATTATAATTTCGTGTTCACAGGAGCACCTTTGAATCAGGTTCTCGGGGAGATCTCCAGACAATACAACATTGACATAGTGTATGACGAAGCTGAAGAGTATCTTTATACCGGAAAATTTTCAAGAGATGTTCCGGTCGAACAGGTACTTGAGATAGTAACAATGCCGTTCTCATTGAAGATTGTTAAGGATGAGAATGGTTATAAGATTATAAAATAGAAATTTGGCAATAAAGAGGAGTATTTTAATATTCATTGTCTTTCTCTGCACATGCAATATAATGCGTGCGCAGGGTATTTATATACCTGCTTCAGGGCAGAAAGTCGGAGAGGTTCTTACATATATCATGGAAAAAACAGATCTCTCCATCTCCTTTAATAAAAAAGAGATGGACAGGTATTCTGTTTCAGTTGATTCAACCTTTTCTGACGGAGAGAGTGCCGCAAGATATGTTTTACAAGGATTACCCTATAAAATAAAGGTTATAGACAAGGTGCTCGTTATCTCCCCTCTCTATGGAAATTCCAATATTTCGGGTCAGGTAAGGGACATGAGAAGTGACGAGACACTTCCCTTCACTTCAATAATTTGCGAAGGGCGGAGATATATGTCAGATATTAACGGAAACTTTGCTATTTCAACCTCACATGAAGGTGCGGGTGTTCAACTCAGCTATCTGGGTTACCGGACAGTTGACACGACTTTGAACTCCGGCAACGGATATGTTTTGTACTTAACTGAGAGCAACATAAAGCTCCGTGAGATCCTGATCAAAGAGTACGAGAGCAGCAATGCACTTAAACCGGGAGAAAAATCCGGAGTCATCAGAATCAACCACCTGATTGCAAAATATCTTCCCGGTAACGGAGACAATTCAGTCTTCAACCTGCTCAGGCTAATGCCGGGAGTCAGGGCTGCAGGCGAACCTTCAGGTTTCTCCGTATGGGGAAGTAAGGCCGGTGAGAGCGCCGTCATTTTTGACGGGAGCAGGCTTTTCAGCATGAACGGCTACAATGAGCAGATAAGTTCTGTAAACCCATTTATGGTAAAAGAGATTCGGGTTTTAAAAGGTGGTTACGGACCTGAGTTCGGTAACCAGACAGGTGCCATTGCACAGATTACGGGGAGGGGTGGCAGCAGAGAGAGAGCCGAACTTAATGCAAACATCAACAACCTTACCGCCAACATATACGGATCAGTTCCTATTAGCGGCAAATCTGCACTTTCAGCCTCATAC
>SAAM01000328.1 GCA_009929415.1 Clostridia bacterium
AATCAATGTTCTTTTCCTGGATGTACGGTACAAATGGTGAATCCAGACAATGCTGCAAACTCATGTATTTGCCACATAGAAGCATTAAACTCAGATGGACCAAGGTATAACCCAACACTTACTCCCACTGAAAGAAATAGCTACAATAATCTTATTCTTCTCTGTCACCGGCATCATGATGAAATTGATAGAAATCCTGAAGAGTATACAGTTGCCTTTCTTAAGGAGATGAAACAAGCACACGAGGGTGAACAAATGAATATCCGTCTCATAGAAAGACCCTCGATGTTAAGTAATGCTATTAATGCTATCGCCTCGCTTGATTTTTCTAACAGCCGGTGGGACTCAAGCAATGCCCCATATGCGCCTGAAGATAAGATCAAGTACAATGAGCTGAAGACAAGCGTGCCAATAATACATGAATACAAAGCCTACCATGGGAAGATTAATCAGTTGTATGATGAACTGGATGCAAATGGATCGATAAAGAAGAGTAGGCTGTTGCAAAATATTCGGGAAATCTATCTCAAAGTAAAAGGACAGTATGTGCAGGGGCGGATTGAACAAGAGCTAGAAATTATTCGGAATAACGCTGATACTATCTATGAGGATGTGTTTTCAGAGATCTGTTCTCGGTCAGAAAACACTCAGTACTGGCAGGAAGACCTGCTCTTTGCAGCCCAGCTGATAATGGTTGATGCCTTTATTCGATGTAAAATTTTGGAGGAGCCGAAGTAATGCTGTTGTCAAGGGATACGAACCCCAAGAATGATGTGTACTATCTTGGTGCTCAAATTCTAAAGCTACTGCAGGCACATGATGTCAAGGAATATGCATTTTTGGATTTGTATCAAGAATGCAAGGATACAACCGGTAGTTCCTACAATCTTTTCTCGCTTGCAATTACTTGGTTGTTTCTCTTGGGAGTCGTCTCGCTTTCCAAAAAAGGAAGTATTATTGCATGTTCTTAAAAAACCTAATAATCAAGAATGACGACATCATAATCCGGGATATCGAATTCAAAAAAGGAATAAACCTCATTGTAGATGAGACATCCTCATCCGACCGGAAGTCATCGGGAAACAGCGTAGGGAAAACCACTGTTTTACGTTTGATTGACTACTGTCTCGATGGCGATGGCAAGAATATTTATATGGACCCGGAGTTCAAAACGACGAACTCCAACGTAGAATCGTTTCTCAAGGATAATAATGTCAGCGTCCTCCTCACCTTGATTGAGGATATTGACGATGAGACTTCACCGACCATTGAAATAGAGAGAAACTTTCTTGCCCGCTCACGGAAGGTGCAGAGCATTAATGGTATACAATACAACATCAGCGATTTCTCCAAAGAACTCAAGCGATTGATTTTCAAGACGGATTCTGAGCATCCCTCATTCAGACAACTGATTTCAAAGAACATACGAGATGAGAAACATAAACTGGTTAATACCATTCGTGTACTAGCCCCCAATGTTGTCACAGACAGTGTCTATGAAACCCTACATCTTTTTTGGCTTGGCATTGATATCAACCAATCAAAGGATAAACTAACAAGAGACAAGAATCTTGAGGAAAGGCTCCAGACTCGCTTAAGGAGAGAGAGTAATCTGCCTCAAATAAGACAATCATTGATTGTTGTGAATAATCGAATTGCTGAATTGGAACGAAAGAAGGATTCTTTTAATCTTAACGAGGAATATGAATCTGATTTGGCGGAGTTAAACCAAATTCGCCAAAAGATCACTATGACTTCGAGCAGAATATCTAGATTGGAGCTGCGAAAGGAGTTAATCAATGAAAGTAAGGAGAACTTGGAAAGAGACGTTGCTGATATTGACATTGCCCAAATCGGCAAACTCTATGAGCAGGCTAAAGTCCTCATTCCAAATCTTCAGAAAACATTCAGTGAAACGGTACATTTTTATAATACAATGATAGGAAAGAATATTGAATTTATCACCGAAGAATTGCCGGCATTGAGCGAAGAGCTGAAAAGTCTGGGAAGTCAGTTGCAGCACCTCTTGAAGTACGAGAAAATCCTCACAAGTAAGATACGGAAGAAAGGTGCAATAGATGAATTAAATGATATAATTACAGAAATTACTGATTTTTATGAAAAGAAAGGCAATCTCGAAGAACAGAAGAAAACGTGGGAAACAAGCCAACAGAATCTGCGGATGATTGAAGAAAAATTGGCAGGTATTAATGATGAGATTGGAGCAAAAGACACATTGATCCAAGAGCGAATCAGTCAGTTCAATAGGTTTTTCTCAGATATTTCTGAACGCTTGGATGGGAAGCTTTCAATACTCTCTACGGAGAATCGAGAGGGAATATATCGATTCTCTGTCAGTAATATTGAAGGAAATCCCGGAACTGGCAGCAAAAAGAGTCAAATGGCTTCATTTGATTTGGCATATATCAAGTTTGCAGATAGCCTTGATATTCCTTGTTT
>SAAM01000329.1 GCA_009929415.1 Clostridia bacterium
TTCATCAATGTCATCAGTGAAAAGTGTCGACACTGTGGGGCGTGAGATAAACTGCCACCCTTCGAAATCAACATGGGTCGAAAGGTCATCTCTCCAGGCTCCCTTTACTGCCGGTTTAAACGTGAGAACTAGAATCTTCTTATAATCCATTAATTTGGCAAGTTGATAGGCGGCAAAGGTCTTTCCAAAGCGCATCTTCGCATTCCAGAGATACTTGGGGATTCTTCCACTCCCATCCTGCTCTGCTGATTCATAATAGGCTTTGGTTTGCACAACGGCATCCTCTTGCTCAGGACGCATCTTGAAATCAAGAGTACGGTCGGTTGCCGTCACCAGCCTGTGCTTGACAGCATGTACAGCCTTTTTCAGTTCCTCTACCGTACACTTGTACCACTCACCACCGACACAAGGGCAATGCATGGATTCCAGCATCCTATGAACTTCATGATCCCTGAATACGGAACCATCAGCACGCATTGCGCTTTCGGTAAAATCAATTCGATAGGGAGGCTCATTTCCTGGACGGATTGTTGGATACTGTTCTCTTACGCGTATCTCAACATCATCGCGAGTGGTGTCTCCGACCTTGTAATATCCCGCGTACTGATCTTCCGTGTAGGCATAGATTTGAGGGTTTATCGTAGAGTCTCGACCAGGAAAGAGTTCTTTACTCATCGGAACCTCCTACATCCATTGGCCGAACCATTGACTCAATAAATTTTATTTCATCATCTGTGAACCCATACTTCTCGAACAATTCTTGATCTGTCCATTTTTTGTCGAAGTTTTGAATGGGAACAAGTTTAAATACATGACTCATATTATCTTGAGTGTTCTTTACCAACATTATTAAAGTTCTGAAAAATTTGCTGCATATATAGGACATAACATTATAACATTCAGCTTTTGAATTATAGGGCCCTATAAGAAGATATGATTGCGAGCAACAAGAATTTGGTTCACCATAGAAAGGCTTTCCAAGAAAGAAATATGGATACTGTCCCCGTTCTCCATAGGCTTTACTTAAATATATTTTATGTTCAGGTATCCAGTCATGATTCTTTAATATTTGCTCTTTTTTTAAATATCCTCGAAAACCATATGTATAATATTTAATTGCTCCTTCAAACGGTTCTTGAGAAAAACCCCTAAAAGAACTAATAAGACCAAAAGGCGTTTGAGGACTGACATATTTATCAAATGTTTCTTCTTTAAAACTACTAACTTTCTTGAGAATTGAAATTGCCTCATTCTGTCTAATAAATGTATCGCAGTTTTTCTCAACTAAAGGTCTCTCTACAGTGCATATTATTTCATTCCCTTTGTGAGTCGATACGAAACATTCCCCCTCATTGTCTCTATTCCAGAGGAAATAACAAACTCCTCCCGCTATATCAACTCCTGGAAAACAATCAACAGCATTGGGGAAATCATGAAGAATACGTATCCTTCTATCATGAAGCATCGTATCTCTAAACTCTTCCAAGCCCCTTCCTCCCGCATACCAACGAGCGGGAATTATCATTGTTAGATAGCGGGGTTTTAGTTTTTTTGCCTGTTTGATAAAATTATGGTATATAGGAATTGCATAATTCTGTTTTCCATCCCCTACAGTAAGTTGGTATGGTGGGTTACTTATAATTAGGTCAAATTTCATATTATATAGTTCCTTAATATTCTTAATATGTATGAATTCATAGGCATGAGTTTCGAGTTCTACGCCTCTATCGAACTGTTCTTTTGAGGCACCACAATATTGGCACTTTCCATTGCTATCCCAAGTGTGCTCAATCCTTTTGAATCGAATTTTCCCTTCTATATCATCAAATGAGGTAACAGAGTAAATACCGTTTGCATACTTGCTACAGTACAGACTCCGTCTTGCCAACAGACTGGTCATTTCTGTGATAGCGATGCCGTACAATTGCTTGTGAAAAATGTGGTCAATTCGTTCCTGACGGTCGGGAATGCTATCCTTCAAACCATCCAGTAGGCGCTTTGCAATTTCTCTCAGGAAAATACCAGACTTACAAGCAGGATCCAGAAATCTGGCATTGGGATCTCTAAACAATTCCTGTGGTAGCATATCCAGCATTGCGTTTGCTACTTCAGGAGGAGTCAAGACCTCATCGTTGGACAAGTTTGCAAGACATGACAAAACATCGGGATTATGGTTTAATCGCTCTGACACTGAACCCTCCAGTATTCTATGGGTGTATACTCAGCAATAGGTTGCGGGATATAAGCTCCAACCTCTTCATCAAAAGATCCGGAGGAAAGAAACAGGTCTCCCTGCCTCCCGAGGTCTTGCATCTCAAGCATGGTTGCCAGCTCAAAATCCCTTCGTTTGAGCATCACACCAGCTACCAACGACCACTCCGAGAAGATTATTGGTTTCCCGTTCTTTTGGAGAAGAGAGAGAGCATCACCGCATAAAATATTCCTATGA
>SAAM01000330.1 GCA_009929415.1 Clostridia bacterium
AATGAGAGAGACAAGCGATTACAGTGTCAGAAAAAAGCTCTTGGACTGCAATATCAGGTCCTATGAGTCAATAGATTCTCTTCTGAAGCTGCTTGAATCTCAGAATACCGAGACTATGGAGCATACAATAAGGATGAGAGACAATGCCATACTGGTGGGCAGCCATATGGGAATGTCAATAAGCAGGCTCTGCGAACTTGATCTTGCGACCAGGCTTCATGACATTGGAAAGATTACAGTTCCTGAGGACATTCTGCTTAAGCCATCAAGACTTACATATGAAGAATTCCAGATAATCAAGTCACATTCCGAAAACGGATACAAGATAGTGCTGGCTTCGGAGGGGCTTGAAAACATAGCTGAGGCTGTAAGGGGACATCATGAAAAATGGGATGGCTCGGGATATCCGTTGTCTCTCAGAAAAAATGAGATTCCTGAAATGTCAAGGATAATATGCGTGGTTGACGCCTTTGATGCCATGACAAATGACAGACCATATCACAGTGCCGTTGAGATAAAGGATGCCTTAAATGAGATCGTTGAATGCAGCGGAAGCCACTTTGATCCGGATGTTGTAGAGGCATTTGTAAAAGTCATGGAGAAAAAATGCATTTTATATAAACCCTTCACAGATACGAATACAGTCTGCATGTTCAGCTTGAACATGCAGACTGTATTTTTTGTGCTGTCAGCTTGTGCAGTTAAGTACATATATTGCAGCCTGAACCCTGTCTTTTACGTTTATTTTCTTGAATATGGATGTTATCGTATTTCGTATGGTCTTTTCAGAAAGGAAGAGCTTTGACGCGATTTCCTTGTTGCTGCATCCCTTTGAAATGTAGGACAGTATTTCCTTTTCGCGTTCAGTAAGGAGCGAAAAAGGATCAGGCATCTCAGGCTTTGAGGTGCTTTCTTTGGCCACTGAAGGCTCATTTATTATGTTAAATACATGTTTTGTTAGAGTCTGGTCTATATAGTTCCCACCGGAATAAACGTGGCGTATTGCGTCTGTAAGCGTGCTTCCTGCTGATTCCTTGAGTATATATCCGTTTACCTTTAAATCAATGGCTTCTCTGAGAGTTCCAAAGTCATTTTCGACAGTGAGCAGCAGGACCTTGAGATAGGGATTGGTCTGTCTTATTATCTTGAGCGCATCAAGACCGCTCATTACGGGCATGTTTATATCGAGAAGCAGGATATCGCAGCTGGTTTCACTGACTATGCTTATGGCCTCGCTGCCGTTTGAGCCTTCACTGACGATTTCAATATCAGGATAGAAAGATAATATCTGCTTGAGGCCTTCTTTTATGAGTGAGTGATCATCCACTATTATGATCTTGATTTTCTGGGTCATGATTCCTCCTTTTTTATCAAACTGGAAGCTGAATTTTGAACACGGTACCTTTATCTAGCTGGCTGGTTATCTTCAGGTGACCGTCAAGGTCTTTTATCCTTGTGTATATATTAGCGAGACCGAATGATTTCTGAGCGTTTGAAAATTCTTCAAGATCTTCAGGAACATAAAACCCTTTTCCGTCATCCACCATGTGTATGTATACATACTTGTCAGAGGACGAGAGCCTCAGGGCTACCTGAGAGGCATTGGCATGCTTCTTGATGTTGTTTATCAGCTCCTGAACGATTCTGTATATGGTAGTTTCGATGCCCTGCTCAATATCTATGTCATACAGCTCAAAATGAAAGGCTGTCTGAGTTTTTTCGGAATCGAGTATGGTATTGAGGAGATTTTCAATCGATCCTTTAAGCCCCATTTTTTCAAGCGGTGCCGGGGTCAGATTGAAAAGTATGTTTCTCACCTCTGTAAGCGAAGAGGCAAGGTCTGCTTTGAGCTGATCGAGAATCTTGAGTCCCTTCTCGAGATCATGCCTGAGTACAGTTTTGCAAAAATCAACACGCATCTGAGCACTTGCAATCTGCTGAGCAGGCCCGTCGTGAATATCTCTTGCTATATGGAGTTTTTCATTTTCAATGGATTTCAGGAAGGACATGTACTGAGCAGAGAAGACACTGTGGTTGCTGGCGCTGTTTTCTTCAGGGACTGAAGTCAGGTGTGATATTCCGGTCTGAAGGTAGGACAGCGAAACCACAAGCTGCTGCGCCATATGCTCAGCCTGGGATATGTAAAACTGATTTCGCTTAAGCTCAAGTTCCAGATTGTTACGTCTTTTTATTAGGGCGTTTTCATCTTCTTCGGATTTGAGAAGCTGGTAGTGGATTTTGTTTGCCTCGTCATATATCTCCTGAAGCCTTATTCTTCCCTTTTCGCTGAAATCCTCAGATGCTGATGCGAGCCTCTGCCTCATCTGAGTGTCATATGCTGTAAGCTTTTTGACCTCTTCCATCAGAAGCGGGATCTGTATCTGTATGTCAGTAAGCTCCTGTTTTTTCTTTTCATACTCTGACTGCATGTTTTCAATCAGAGACAT
>SAAM01000331.1 GCA_009929415.1 Clostridia bacterium
ACCCCCGACAGGGGGAGTCGGGTGTCTCTCCATGGTCAAGCACAACTATATAGAATTGAATGGATATGATGATAGGGTGTATTTGGTTTGATGCTCACGAAGCCGGGGTGGTGATGGGCTTCTTTACTCTTGCGTGAGAGGATTTCCTTTAAGCAATGAAGGTGAAATGTTGTGGTATTGACGGAATACTCGGGAAAAGTAGTTTCCATCAGAAAAGCCTGTGGCTTCAGCAACCTCCTTGACTGTTGAGTTTCCTTCCAACAAAAGGCTGTATGCCTTTTCCATCCTGATTCTTGTTAGGTATTCAACAAAGGTTGATCCGAGATAGACTTTACATAACTGGCTGAAATATTTACTGTTTATATTGATTAGTCTTGCTACATCCTCAACCGATAGCTGTTGGTTCATATGCTCTTGTAGGTATTGTTTGACGAAAGCAAAAGGTCTTTCATATCGATCACGACGATCTCTTTCAGTAGCATCGCAGACAGTCTTAATGATATTCAGCAAATAAAATTCCTGTTCTATAAGCGATGATTTTGGAATTGTATCCAATTTGAGGAGAGGAATTTTCTTATTCAACTCGTATAAGAAAACTGTTATTAGCTGGAAGATTTCTTCTGCACACTGAGCTTCATCCTCTTCAGTATTGTTGATGGTGTCGATTAACTCATGGGCAAGCGAGCAAGCTATGTTTGATTGTCCTTGATCAATGGCTTGTATCATTTTCAACATTAGGTGATGGTTTTGTTTACTGTCTTTTTTTGGGGTTAATGCTATGGTAAATCTTTGCAGACGTATGTTCTGACGGGTTGCGTGTGCGAACGCGATAGTAGCAGTCGCAATAGAATTTGGAATTTGGTTGAGAGATGAGAACGGTATGCCAGAACCAATAACTACATCGTATTCATCCCGATTGCCAGCTATTTGTTCAATTAGCTTGACGCTATGGGATGTAAACATCAGTATGGTGATACGGTCCGTAGAAGGGAAGTAGCAGATTTGAGGCTTTCCCCAGATCCTGCCCTGTTGGAAGAACTGCTGAACTTTATCCTCAGCAAGGCCTCTCATAACTAGAGCCGTTCCTTCTTGACTTGTTATCCCCTGCATCGTCAAATAACTAACAAGAGCCTCTTGAGAGACTTTACCGAATTTTAGTGCGGCAAAAAACTCTCGGCTAAAGAGATTTAAAACTTCTCTGATTTCCTGAGTTTGCTGTTTTTCTGTCTCACATTGCCTGTCAAGGTTGCCAATGAGGCGGTCCAACAAGTCATATACCTCCTTGTGTTGTACTGGTTTGACCAAATACTCGCAGGCCCGCAGTCTGATTGCTTGCTGAGCCGACTCAAATGTACTCCAGGCTGTGAGAAAGACGATTTGACAGTCAGCCGCTTGTTGCCGAATATGTTTAGCAGCCTCAATTCCATTCATGCCTGGCATACGGATATCGAGAAACGCAATTTGTGGATTGCATTGTTCCGTAAGTTCAACCGCCTCAAATCCATTACGTGCTTTAATAACCCGTAACGGAAGGTTCGCACGTGTGACTAATAACTCAATGGCATCGCATTCAAGAGGTTCGTCATCAGCTATGAGTAGTGTGTACATGGTTTCCTCCTCCTCTCAGATATGGTAGAGAGAGCGTGACCCTCGTCCCCCCTTCTTCGCTTATCCGTTCAATGACTACCTCTGACCGATTTTCATAATAATGGCTAAGGCGACCCTTAATATTTTCGATTCCAATATGTTGCTTGCTCTGGTGATTATTTTGCCTTAGCTCGTTAAGATTAATCCCAACCCCGGTATCTGTAATAATGATAAGGACTTCATTCCCTGATGCAGTTACCTTTATATGCAATTCTCCCCCTTCTTCCTTGGGTTCTAGGCCATGGATCATAGCATTCTCTACAAAAGGTTGGATCACTAATGGCGGAATCCGCAGTTCAGAGAGATCATCAGGACATATGATTGAATACATGAGGCGGTTATGGAATCGGTGCTGTTGGATTATTAAATACTCACGAACGAATTGTAATTCCTCTTCCAATGACACATCCTCATGGTACTCCAAAGTATACCGAAAGATTGATGCTAGACTAGCGATTATATCAACGGTGGTGTTAGCATTTTCAAAGAGAGCCGTCCTGCCGATGATGTTCAGCGTATTGAAGAGAAAATGTGGGTTTATTTGGGACTGGAGTGCTTTATATCTTGCTTTCTCCAGTTCCCTGGTGGTTCTCAGCTGTTCAAGTTCGTTAGCATGCAATGTCTTTTCCAGCCTAACATTCTGTTCAATCATTTCTATCCGCTCTTTCAAACTATCACGCATCTGGTTTATGCTTTCTTCTAGAGCTAATTTCAAAATAGTCTTTGAAGAGACGACAATTGCATAAATATACAGATACACCTTCTCGGGCTCCGTCTTTTCCGTTCAGGTCTCAATTCT
>SAAM01000332.1 GCA_009929415.1 Clostridia bacterium
ACCTTCCCGTTGCAGACCAAAGAGAGTTGTTCAGGAAGAAGATTCTGGAATTTATGGAACTTCATGCTTTTGTGAGTATGAAGACTGACAATGACGTGAATGGTGCATTGTTGAAAGATACCGTGTATTCGATTCTTGGGGCGGACCTCCAAGGAGAAGACCTTGTGTTTGTAGTGAAGAAGAAGATCAAGGACGTCGGGGTTAAGATTGGAGATTATGAGGAGGTCGCTTCGACAATACGTGGACGCATTACCGAAAAACAGCCAAAATGGTATCCCGAAGAATTGAAGGAAAAAATTAAGCAGTTACAAGCCAAGAATGAAACAGCACTTCAGAAATACAAAGAGTCCTTGGTTCAGGCTGCAGCAGTACTGGAGGAAAGCAACAGGAAATTGATTGAGTCAGGGAAGAAGCCTATTCAACTCTCTGAAAAGACAATCAGCAAGAAGGCGTTGGAGTTGGTTGGCGGGTATTACTATTTGATTTCCAACAACAAGAGAACTAAAACTTTCGTTGTTAAAGATCCTTCCAATGAAGTCAAAGGATTCGCGTTTGATACTGGGTCAAATCTATGCCTCGACTTCTATCATGATGCACAAGGTAAGCTTTGCGGGGAGATCATTAGGAAAGTGAATGCCATGAATCCCTCCTACGAACCAGCTTACAAAAAGCAAGGATACTCATTATTCGTTCGTCTTTATCAAGGGGATGTATGTGAGTTGAGAGCCTCGGATCCAACGGAAGCAGATTCAAATTTTGCAAAGACTACCCAAGTACATGTTCCAAATGCAAAGCAGGGAAGAACTCTTATTGTAATTAATACCTTTACAGAGACACTTTCTGGATTCCAAATATTTATTTCAAATCTTGCAAAATCTAAGCGAGATAAAGACGCAAGTTTTTCTCTCACAACAATTAAAAACTATGACGTAAGAAAAGTCCAGCTTAGCTCGGCAGGCTTGGTTCGCTATGTGTCTCCTCTTTTGGTGGACAAGCTTGAGAAGGATGAGGTGGAACTATGTGGAGAGTGATTGACCTTGGTGGTACTGGTTATTACCTCCATACTGTGCATAACAAGCTCATCGTCGAGAAAGACGGGGAGGAGTCTCTTATTCCGTTTGATGATATTCATTCGATCATTTGTCATGGAATAGGATTCAGGTACTCGGATAGATTTTTCAAATCTTGTCTACATCACAAGGTGCCGGTAACATTCTGTGATGAGAAACACATTCCTTTGGGGATGTTGCTCCCTATGTTGCAGCATAAGGAGACATCCCAAAGAATGGATATTCAGTTGAAGGCTTCGCTTCCTCGTAGGAAGCAAGCCTGGCAGCAAGTCATAACAGAGAAGCTGAAGAATCAAAGAGATTTTCTTCAACATTTGCAAGTACCTGGAGTAAAACGGTTGGATGTGTTGTCCCAGACTGTGTTATCGGGTGATAGTTCCAATAATGAAGCTCAGGGAGCAAAAGTGTATTTCGAATCCATTTATGGAACCAGCTTCTTCCGGTCGGATGAGGACAATGCAATCAATGGGAAATTGGACTATGGATACAGCATTCTCCGATCTGCAGTTGCAAGGGCTGTAGTAGACACCGGATTGCTGCCATCCTGCGGAGTATTTCATTCAAGCAGAATTAACCCGTTTTGCTTGGTTGATGATTTGATGGAGCCATTTCGCCCGATGGTTGATTCTTTGGTGCTTGCAATGTGTTCCAAGTACGGAGTCATTGAGGAGCTGGAATCGCGAGAGAAGAAAGAGTTGATGCGAATAACAGCGCGAGAAGTGGTCTTTGAAGATCAAGATGTAGAGTTCTCATATGGATTGCGGCTTTATGTGCTCAGTTATCTTGGTTTTCTTGCAAGGAACCGTGACTACATTCAGTTCCCGAAGTACCAATATGCTTGGACCGTATAACGCTATGTGGGTTTTTGTAGGGTTCGATGTTCCCACACTTACGAAGCTCGATGTCAAGCGTGCAAATCGGTTTCGTAATGATTTACTGGATTTGGGATTTTCTCGATTCCAGTTATCATTCTACACCTATTATGTGCCCTCTAAACAACGAGCTGAAACCTTGGCCAAACAGGTGGAACATAAAGTTCCACCTAATGGTAAAGTCTCAATCTTCTTTATAACTGATCGACAGTTCGGAATGACCAGGACGTTCTATGCCGGTCAACAGGTAGAGAATGAGTGCCCTGAACAGGGATTGCTTTTTGAATAAAAAAAAGAGCTCCCAAAATTGGGAGCATTTTGCGACTTAAGTCTTATTAGAGATAATCGCTGGTTTTTGTTAAGATATAACCATCATAGTGAGACCTTTGCTCAAAGTCAAGGAAAATTGGTTTAATCACCTTGATTTTTTGCCTTAAAATCCCAGTTTTCTTCAGTTGGATGCTGATTATTTTCTTTTCCCATTGGAATATATTCCATTAA
>SAAM01000002.1 GCA_009929415.1 Clostridia bacterium
TCGAACCCACACGCTTTTGAGGGCGGCGGATTTTGAGTCCGCTGCGTCTGCCATTCCGCCACATCGGCGTGCTGGAATATCTTGATAATACTTTGATATTCTAACACAACGTTTAATAAAAATCAAGCTTTAGAACAGATTTTTCTTGTATTTGCTGTAGATGCTCTTAAGTTCAGAAACTTTATCGTTCATTTCGAGCTGAAGTTCTGAAATTCTCTCGAAGTCTTTATTGTCAATGGCCTCTTTTATCATAGTGAAAACAGATGTATTATCCACGCTGTCCTTCATCAATTCCCATCTGAGTGAGTTTACCTTTGTCCAGTTCACTATATCAAGATCTGATATCTCGGTTTCATTGTGAACCTTCATGCAGTCTCTTACTACCTCCATGTTATCTTCAATGATTCTATAATTCAGTTGATTAAGCCATTTTTCCTCTACAAACATCCTGTATGAGTTCAGGATTGCATCCGTAAATATATCATCCTCTTTTAATACCTGAAGCTTTTCAGGATAAAGTTCAAGAGATTTTATGTTGTCATATACAGTTCCTGGCGGAACTCCGAATCTCTCATTTCTTTCTTCCTGAGAGTAGTAATCAAAAACATTTTCCTCACTTCTGTACTGTCTGTATTTTTCAAGATATATCCCATCTGCACCATAATCCTTTGAAAACTCCTCAACAAGCTCTTCAAGAGTCATTTTCATTCCCGCATTCACCAGTCCGTCCAGCATTGCCTGGTAGCATGCGGCAAGGATGAGATATACATTTGAGTGAGGATTTGGAGCTCTCAGCTCAAATCTCGTTGCCAGAGGAGATTCAATATCCTTAATGAGTCCTATGAGTATTGATCTGTTTCTGGAAGGGGTTTTGACTGATTTTCCAAGCGACGACACAATACATATAGGCGCTTCAAAGTGAGGCTTTAGTCTGTTTAGCGAATCTATGCTGTTTGCAACAAACGGATTGATCACTTCATAATTTTTCAATATTCCCATGAGCGTAGAAATTGCAAAGCTGCTAGCATAGTTATTTTTGTGATCGGCATGAGTGAACAGGTTTACTCTTCTTCCTGAGTCGAGCTTTGCCGCTACTCCTATATGAGTGTGTTTTCCGCTCCCAGCAACTCCTTCGATAGGCTTTGCTCTGAAAGTCACTTCAAGTTCGTATTTGTGAAAAATATCTTTAATGAGATGCCTTACTATTACTTCAATGTCTGCTGCATGCATTTCGGTACTGTATTTCCAGTCAATCTCCAATTGTTCCATTACATGATTCAGTTTTCCAGTCACATTTATTTTGGATTTTATGCCTCCCACTTCTTTGTGCCCCATTTCAGGCTCAAATCCGTAGTGCTCCATAATTTCAAGAGTTTTTTCAAGTGCGCTTCTTACGCTTCCATCCGTTCTTTTCCAGTATTGCTCCTTAAGCATCTGAGAAACTGAGAGTTTTTCTTCATCAGCTTTATCTTCGGGAGTTTTTACCCAGAACTCAAGTTCAGTTGCAGATGTCAGCACTATTTCTTCGATTTTTTCATCTGCTGTTATTCCAACTTCTTCCTTGAATCCAGGTTTTGAGTCAACATATCTTATAGCTTCCCGCTTAAATCTGTCAGCTGATTTCTTTAAAAGAGAGCGCGAACACACCATCTTATTGTCATGTATAAGAAACGATGGTATTATAAGAGTTCCGACAAATTTTCCGTTAAAATGCATATTGTTGTAATTATAGTCAACATACCAGTCTACATCCCTGTCAGGAAGTATTATTACCTTTGCGTTGTCAAGCGTCGCAATGCCATGAAGGACAACACTTGAACCGTCAGTCTGAACTCCAAGCTTGAGCTGTTTGTCCATATCTTCCAGGAACAGGCTTACAGGAATTCTTTCATCAGTGCCATTTCCACCAAAATCAACTCCAACATAGGATACAAATTGGATTTCCGGATGATTTTTCAATAATTCAGTAACAGTTTCAACTGTACGTCCTTTTTTTTCAATCTTAAAAACAAGCTCACTTAAATTCACTTTTTCCAAATTCATAAATAACCCTTTCCGAACTTTATCAGCAACTAACAATGTTTTAAAATCTCACTAAGCGCAATCTGAGCACCAATTTTTGAATGCTCATATGTCAGGCCTCCTTGAAAATATACTGTAAACGGCTCCTTGATAGGTGCATCTGCACTCAGTTCAATTGATGATCCCTGAATGAAAGCACCAGCTGCCATTATTACCTCAGAATCGTAGCCAGGCATAGCCCAGGGTTCTGGCGTGACAAACGAATCTACTGGCGCGGCTTTCTGTATTCCTCTGCAGAAGCTGATTATTTCTTCTTTGCTGTTTAGTCCAACAGATTGAATAATATCACTTCTCTGATCAGAAAATTTTGGGAAAGTGTCATATCCATAATTTTCAAACAGCTTTGCACAGAACACTGCACCTTTTTTTGCATTTGATACTATCATTGGCGCAAGAAACAATCCCTGAAGCAAGGTCCTGGTTGTTCCAAAAGTAAGCCCGCACTCTTTTCCTATACCTGGAGAAGTCATTCTGTCTGCAACTATATCGACAAGTTCTTTATTCCCGCATATATATCCACCGGCAATTGCAAGGCCACCCCCTGGATTTTTAATCAGAGATCCTGCCATTATATCTGCACCCGCTTCAATCGGCTCTCTTGTTTCGATAAATTCACCATAACAGTTGTCAACCATTACTATGATTTCAGAATCGATGTTTTTAACAAATTTAACCACCTTTTCGATATCATCTATAAGGATTGATTTTCTTCTGCTGTATCCCTTTGATCTCTGAATATAGACCATTTTTCTTGAATTTGAGCTCTTAACTGCTTTTTCGATTTCAACATAATCAAAATCTCCGTTCTCAAGAAGATCTATCTGTGTATAAACTACTCCCTGGCTTATGAGTGAATGATAGGAATCTGATATCCCTATTACTTTGTCAAGGGTGTCATAAGGCTTTGAAGAAATCGAAATAAGCTCAAACCCGCTCTTCAGTATGCCCTGAAGGCAAAGCGTCAGTGCATGCGTTCCGTTGACGATTGTCGGCCTTACTATCGAGTCCTCGGATTTGAATATATTGGAAAAGATCTCTTCCGTTTTTTCTCTTCCGGAATCATTGTATCCATATCCAGTATTCCAGGCAAAATGAGTATCGCTTAATCTTGCTCTTCTCATCGCATCCAGGACTTTAAGGCTGTTGTATTCTCTAACTGTATCAATATCCAGAAACAGCGGCTGCAATTCTTCTTCAATTCTTCTGGTCTCTCTTATGACATCACTTCTTATACCAAAACTATTTTGTAATAAATCCTCTAAAACGTTCTGCATTACTCCTCCGTAAATTTACCTTAAAACATTATACTACACATCCTGCAAGAATTAAATATATTTTTTAAAAATTTAGCATTCTATTTATATTTCGACTTAAGTCGAACATTACAAAGAATAAAAATGTCTGAACAGCTTTATAAGATCGATATGATCTTTTGTTCCTGCAAGCTCTCTTATTGAGTGCATTGACAGCATAGGATTTCCTATATCTACCGAATCTATGGGAAGATGCGTCAGTGAAATAGGCCCTATTGTCGATCCACCTGGCTGATCTGAACGATTTACAAAAATCTGATACTCAAGTCCGAGATCTTTGCATAAAGATATAACAGTTCCAGTGCTTTTTGAGTCTGATGTGTATTTTTTGTTTGCACTCTGTTTTATGGTCAGTCCACTGTTCATCTTCGGTTTATTGGTTGGATCGCTCTTGTCGCTGAAATTCGGATGAACAGCATGTGCCATGTCTGCTGATATCATGAATGATTTTTCTATTGCCTGCAGGAAATCTTCTCTTCCTCTTCCGAATGAAAGAAGTATTCTTTCTGCTATATTGCTCAGTATATCTGAATCCGCACCATTTTGAGCAGAGCTTCCGATTTCTTCGCCGTCAAATCCAGCCACGAGTTTTATTCCTCTGCCTTCACGGCTTTCTACAAGCGCTCTTAAAGATGCATGGAGCATGGCTATGTTATCTATTTTCTTTGATGAAATCATTTCTTTGTCTATTCCTACAAAACCTGCCTTTTGAGTGTCGTAGAGGTTAAGGTCATATGACAGTATGCTGTCTTTTTCGATCTGAAGATGCCTTGAAATCTCATTGAGAAGAATGTCTCTGTCGATTTCTCCTCCTTTTATCCCAAATACCGGAATCATATGCGCCTGCCTGTCAATTTTAAATCCATTATTTACTTCACGGTTCATGTGAATTGCAAGATTTGGTATGATGCATATGTCCTCTTCAAAATCTACCAGCCTCATTTCCGGCTCCATTGGATCTTCACTTTTCAGGTGCACACAGCCTGCCATAGACAATGGCCTGTCAAACCATGTGTTAAGGATTGGTCCGCCGTATATCTCGGTGTTAAGCTTTATATAGTCATCCTGTTTAATCACTGCATTGCTCTTTATAGATATCGAAGGCGAATCCGTATGAGATCCAATTATTTTGAAGCCATCATCAAGAGAATCTATTCTGAAGGCAAATATCGAACCTTTTTTGCAAAAGAAGTATTTTCCACCAATCTTCAGACTCAGTTTTTTACCTACATCTATTTCTTCAAAAGAATTCTCAATTAGATATTTTCTTGCATAGTCTGCAACATGGTATATAGATCTTGCATTGTCAAGAAATTTAAACAAATCTCTGATTTCACTTTTCATATCCAAGCTCCTTTGTCGTCAATCAATTTTTTTAAGCTTTGCAAAATTTGCATCAATTTTTTTTAATCCTGCTCCTTCAAAAACTATTGTATATATTCCGTTATTTTTAGCTACTATTTTCCCATTGCCAAAAACAGGATGTTTTACCTTTGCTGCAATATCAAATTCCTCAGAAGGTTCTTCTGTGGGCTTTAGTGTTTCAGCTTTTTCAAGTCTGTATTTTTCCTTATATTTATTATAAAGAGAATATCCTTCAAACTCTCTGTTTTTAGGCATTTCAAGTTTTCCATTAAGCAGTTTCTGCGGTATGTCTTCAAGAAATCTTGAGGCTCTCTGATTTGTTGTTTTTCCAAATATAGTCCGCTCTGTCGCATAGGTAAGATAAAGCAGCTCTTCAGCTCTCGTCATTCCCACATAGCATAGCCTTCTTTCTTCCTCAAGCTGTGTCTCATTTATGAGGGATCTGCTTATTGGAAACACGCCTTCCTCCATACCTACCATGAATACGACTGGGAATTCGAGCCCTTTTGCACTGTGTATGGTCATCAGAGTGACCGTGTTTTCGTCGTCGTCCATGGAATCAATATCGGTACTCAGGGATATTTCTGTAAGAAAATCTTCGAGCTTCTTTTCTGGATTGTTGTTCCCATACTCCTGCGCCACAGCTATGAGCTCCTGAATGTTTTCAAATCGAGTCTGATATTCTATGTCTCCCTCATTTTCAAGCTCTGAGAGATAGTTTGTATTTTCAATTACTTTTTTTATAAGATCTGATATGTTTATGACTTCGGTCATGCTTCTGAAAGAGCTTATAAGAATTACAAAATTACGTACTGTGTTTTTCAGTTTTGAAGAAAACTCGACATTTTCAAGGTCTATCATCGCACTGTATATTGACTCTCCAGTAATTCCTGCCTTATCTTCGAGTTTTTCGACAGTCCTTGCCCCGATGCCTCTCTTTGGTACATTTATTATTCTTTTAAGAGCTATATTGTCAGATGGATTGCTAATCAGTTTAAGATAAGCAAGTATGTCTTTTATTTCTTTTCTGTCGTAGAATTTCAATCCACCATATATGTTATAAGGAAGATTCTTCTTAAGCAGGTTTTCTTCTATGAGCCTTGACTGTACGTTAGTTCTGTAAAGAATTGCAATATCGCTGAAATTATACTTATTCAGCGCACTGAGCCTGTTGATTTCCTGTGTGACATAAACAGCTTCATCTTTATCGCTGTAATTTTTCTTTATCTCTATCTTCACATCACTGCTTTTATCGGTCCAAAGTTTTTTGTTCTTACGTCCAGTATTTTTTGCAATTACTGCGTTTGCAGCATCAAGTATAGTCTCAGTAGATCTGTAGTTTCTTTCAAGCTTTATTATCTGAGCATCACTGTAATCCTTTTCAAATTCCAGTATATTTCTTATATCTGCGCCCCTCCAGCCATATATTGACTGGTCATCGTCTCCTACGACACAGAGGTTTCTGTGTTTCTGAGCCAGAAGATTTATCAATATATACTGAGCATGGTTTGAATCCTGATACTCGTCTACAAGGATATGCCTGAACTTGTTCTGATAGTAATCCAGAACTTCCTTGTTCTCCTTTAAAAGCTTAATCGTAAGTACTATTATGTCATCAAAATCAACCGCATTGTTTTTTTTGAGTTTTTTCTGGTAAAGGCCATAGACCTTGGATGCAAACCTTGTTTTTAAATCAACGGCATACTTTTCTTCGTACTTGTCAGGAGTTATAAGCTCATCCTTTGCATTTGAAATAACTGATGAAAAGTACGAGGGCTTCATAGTGTCTGAAATAACATTCGCTTCCTTCATGCATTCTTTTATAAGGGTGGCCTGATCATAGCTGTCGTAAATAACAAAATTGCTGCTGTAGCCAATCTTCTCTATGTCCCTTCTGAGTATTCTAAGGCACATCGAGTGGAAAGTTCCAATCCACATGTTATTTACATTGCCGCTCAATATTCCTTCAAGTCGGGTCTTCATTTCCTTAGCAGCTTTGTTCGTGAATGTAAGTGCGAGTATCTCGCCTGGAAATATGCCATTATCAATGAGATTGGCAATCCTGTATGTGATAACTCTGGTTTTTCCCGAACCTGCACCCGCAAGAATCTGTAAAGGGCCATTAAGCGTTTCTACAGCTTTACGCTGTTCTTCGTTTAATAAGTTTAAATCCATCATGCCTCCTGTATAGAAAAAGGGACCTTTAGTCCCTGTGATTTAAAAATAGAATTTAAGTTTTATTTCCTGATTTTCAGGTGCCTTAATCTGATCTGCTTCATTGCATGCCATCATGTTCACGCTGATTCCTTTTGCTTCTCCTGCTTTCATGAAATAGAATGCAATTATTCCCGCTTCCAGATCAAGGTCGCTTCCAGAAGACTTTTCCATAAGAAGGTACACATCTTTTTCAGTGACTACAAAGCTCCAAGGCTGCTTATTTCCCCATGAAGGTGCAAATTTTGCAAGATAGAAAACTTCCTCAAGTCCCATCTGAGATAATTTTTCCCATGTTATAACGTTTCCAAATGTGCTGTCATATACGAATTCTACAGGGCCTTTTCTTTCAGCTTTCTTATCTGTATTCTTCTTGAACACTCCGCCATACTCATATCCGAGGCCTATACATGCGACAAGAGTCTTTTCAGGGCTTATGCTGAATATATCGCTGTAATTAACGCCTTCCGTCGCACTTATCCAGCAACTTGAGAGTTCATTATCATAAAGTCTGAATCTCATCCACTCTGCCATGTATCCGCATTTAAGCTTTGTATTCTCATCATTTTTCCCAAAAAGAAGTATATACTTTGGTGCCTTGATGAGCTTTCCAAAATATCCTATTTTGCCGTCATAGTCATTGAAGAATTTTTCACCGTCTTCTACAATAGAAAGACTTATTTCACTGTCATTTATGCTTCCAGCCTTCTCTGCCTCTTTTATAATTAAAGATAAAAGATTTGAATCTACAGCCTGCTTTTTGAATTCTCTTACGGATTTGATTTCTGTCATTATTTTTTCGTAATTCATAATTATTCCTCCCTGAATATTATTATATAATTTTGATACATCTTAACCGTCATCCCGTAAATCCGACTTATAAATCTGATAAAAGCCTAAAAATCATTCTCGATGAATTTTACAAGTTCATTTACTACCTTATCTTCATCAGGTCCCATTGCATAAATAGCAATTTCACTTTCCTTAGGTATTGCAGCCGCAAGAAGCCCCACAACACTTTTTGCATTTATTGGTCTACCCATATATTCAAGAAAAACAGTAGATTTATAATTTGCAGCAATTTTTACAAATTCAGATACTGATCTTGCATGAAGTCCAATCTCATTTACAATTTTTGTTTCTATTCTGTACATGTTTGCCCCTTGACCTTTACAGTAATTTTATTCCATTTTCTTCACATCTGATTATCATTTCCTCGTCCCATACCGAAGCCTGCACTTCACCTATATGCGCCTTTTGAAGGAAAAACATGCAGATCCTGGATTGTCCTATTCCACCACCTATAGTGAAAGGCACTGTACCTTCAATTATACTCTTTTGAAACTCAAATTCAAGTTTATTTTCCTGATTCCTTATTTTACATTGCTCAATAAGTGCTTCTGAATCAACTCTTATACCCATAGATGAAAGCTCAAGTGCTATGTCGAGCACAGGATAATAGAATATGATGTCTCCATTCAGATTCCAGTCGTCATAGTCTGCAGCTCTTCCATCGTGCATTTCGCCATTCGAAAGCATGCATCCTATCTGCATTATGAAAACCGCTTTATGCTCTTTTGCGATTTCATATTCTCTTTCTTTTGCCGTCTTATTCGGATACATCTCCAGGAGCTCCTGTGATGTTATGAAATAAATCTCGTCAGGAAGTTCTGTCTTTATCTGTGGGAATTCATAATTCATCTGGTGAGCTGTAATTTTGAATACCTCATAAATATCATGGACAATCGACTTTAATGTATCCAGATTTCTATCATCTTCATTTATTACCTTCTCCCAGTCCCACTGGTCAACATAGATAGAGTGAATATTGTCAAGTTCCTCATCACGTCTTATAGCGTTCATATCTGTATACAAACCAGTTCCTGGCTTGAATCCATATTTCGAAAGTGCCATTCTCTTCCATTTTGCAAGAGACTGAACAATTTCAACATCATGTCCTGTTTCAAGCATGTCAAATCCTACAGGTCTTTCAATCCCATTAAGGTCATCATTAAGGCCAGTTGATTTCTTAACAAAGAGAGGAGCTGATACCCTTGTGAGATTCAGCTTCTTCGCCAGCTCTTTTTCGAATTTATCCTTCAGGGTCTTTATCGCTATTTCGGTTTCCATAATGTCCAGTTTGCTTTCATAGCCTTCTGGTATTATCAATTTTTCAACTCCCATTTTTGTTCTCCTTAGATTATTTGATTTTTATTTCATGAATTGCTTCATATTCCTTTTCATAATGAAATTCACACTCAAAATATTTCTCAAGCCTTACAAGATGTCCCAAAAGCCTCTCGTATCTGTCATATGGGACAGAAACTGCATATTCTTTCTTTCCTGTATTATTTATTTTGCTTCTCAATGCGATTTCAAATTCATCAAGCAATAAAGCATCGCTGTATGCACGACCAGTTCCATTGCATCTTTCGCAGCTGCAGGTAAGCTTCTCTATAAGGCTCATGCTCGATTTCTGGCATATTATCTCTAAGAGGCTGTTTTTTGTTATCTTTGAATGCCTCATCTGTTTTTTCTGGTTTTTCATGATGTCAGACACATATTCATCAAGCTGCACCCTTAAGCTTTGCGGCATGTTAATAAGGTCTATTATGATTATTCCACCTATATCAAGAAGATTTATGAGCTCAAGTGATTTAAAAACAGCTTTTCTGTTTATTTCAAAGAAATGGCTTTCTTTTAGCCTGCTGTTGTCGATATATCCTGAATCAATGTCTATCACAGTCATTGCTTCAGTTTTCTCAATATGAATGCTGAAATCGGCAAATTCAAATTTCCGTTTTATGAGATTTTCTACGTTAACACCATTATGATTAAAGCAGTAGTTTTCGATGCATTCAAATCTCATATTTCTGGTCAGCATCTTTTTTCTATTTATTATATAATAATTTTTATCATTTGTTAATATATCACTGATCATAAATTTATTCAAGAGCTCATCAATCTTGCTGTCCATGTCATTTTGAGATATCCTGCTTCCTATCTCATTTTTCGATATGAACAGTGAATATTTTTCTTTAAGACAACATATATCCGAATTAATGTCTTCATAATCTGATTCAAATGCTTTTGTCCTTAGAATTAGGCCTGTACCTTCATGAGCGTTCTTTATTCTTTCTGCGACAGATTCTTTCTCAGGATTTATATTACGTGGAATCTTTAAGTTTTTTTCATTTGGAAGCAGAACTGCATAATTTCCTCTCAAAGAGATGTCCTGCGTCAACTTTGGCTTTTTTGATTCATTGCCTTCTTTTATGACCTGTACAGCAATTCTATCTCCTACCTTTGCCTTGCTGTTTTTCATTGGCATAAAGCCGGTATTAATGCCTATATTGACAAATGCAGCGTCAAGTCCACTTACTATCTGAACTACTTCTCCGATAAAAATATCATCAAGCCTTGCGTCATCATTCTTTTCGATAATATCGATATATATGAGCTCTTTGTTGTCTATAATTGCATATTTGGTAAAAGACAAAGTATCTTCAATCAGTAATTTCATTTCGGTTCCTGTCTATATTATATTTATAATATCATCAGCAATCATAATTGATGCGATTTTTACTATTCTGTATGGATTGAATTCTTTTCCAAAATTCTCATTTATCGCCTTTAACATGTCTGTGGGCTTCAAAGCTCCTTCGGATGAATTAGTCAGTATCGTTTTTATGATATTTTTTTCAGGGTCATATTCAATTGAATGGATTTTTTCTCTGACATTGACATCTTTTATCTGCTTTTTCTTGTTTCTTTTTTTCAGCATAAGCTCTTCGCTTTTCATTACCTGTGCTATTGCATCAGAAATCCCGTCATTATCTGAATCGAAATAAATCTCATAAAGGCTGTGGCTCATAGTCTTTGTCAGCGGCTCTGCTTTTTCCGTCTCCTTGCATTCAATTATGTCAATGCCCTCAGGAAGAGATTCATTCATTCTCTGTAAGAAATTTATGCTATCTCCGCTGTTTTTTATGTCGATATCTATAAACTCTGCATAGCTTTCAATTCCCAGACTCAGCGCTGATGAAAAGCTGATTTTCGGATGAGGGTGAAATCCTTCGCTGTAATTTACTTCTATCATGGATCTTCTAAGAGCTCTTATGAATATCTTCAGCAGGTCCAGATGTGATATATAGGCAATATCCCCTAATTTTGTAAATCTGCATCTTAAAATCATTAGCACAGTCCCTTTCCTATATCTGTATTGATTGAACATCCAAGGCAATTTTCTCTGCAGTCTCCTGTAGTATTTTCTTCAAGCGCCTCATTCCACTCTCTTACGAGAAACGCCTTTGATACTCCAGTATCAATATGATCCCAAGGCAGTGGCTGATCTATTTTCCATTCTCCATTTGCAATTTCAAAAGGATCTATACCGTTTTCTTCAAAAGCTTCCATCCAAAGATCATATCTGAAATGCTCACCCCAGCTGTCAAACTTACATCCTTTTCTGAAAGCACTGTGAATTGCCGCTGAAAGTCTTCTGTCACCTCTTGCTATAACTGCCTCAAGAAAACTGAGGTCATAATCATGATAGTCATAGGAAATGTTCTTATGTCTAAGCTTTGCCTTAAGATACTGCTGCTTTTCTTTCATGGTCTCCTGTGAATCCTGAGAGAACCACTGGAAAGGAGTATTCGGCTTTGGTACAAATACTGAAGTGCTCACAGTAACGTTGAATCGCGGAGAAAGCTTTCCATCGTTAACTTCTCTGTTTGCATTTAAGACTGAATATGCAAGATCCACTATCCCATCGAGGTCTTCATATGTTTCTGTAGGCAGGCCTGTCATGAAATAAAGCTTCAGATTTGACCATCCGCTCTCAAATGCTTTTTTTGATGTCCTTATAAGGTCTTCCTTTGTTACTCCCTTGTTTATAACGTCTCTCAGCCTCTGAGTTCCGGCTTCTGGCGCAAATGTCAGCCCAGAGCGCCTTCCTTTTTGAACTTTTTCTGCCATCTCAATAGAGAAATTATCAAGTCTGAGCGACGGAAGAGACAAGCTGAGATTTTCGCATGTATATTTTTCATCAAGTTCATCAAGAAGCTCTTCGATTTTGCTGTAGTCGCTGCTGCTTAGGGATGTCAGTGAAACCTCTTCATATCCCGTAGCTCTGATAAGCTTTTCTGCGATTTCGAGCAGCTTTTCCTTGCTTCTCTCCCTTATAGGCCTGTATACTATTCCCGCCTGACAGAATCTGCATCCTCTTGTACATCCACGGAAAAGCTCAAGCATAATCCTGGAATGCACTACATCAATATTTGGAACAAGGATTTTTTCAGGAAAATATACTTCGTCCATTTTTCTTATTATTCGTTTCTGAATTTTTTCCGGAACACCTTCATGGGTAGGCGCTATTGAGCTGAATTTTCCAGCTTTGTCATATTCAGCTCTGTAAAGTGAAGGTACATATGCCCCTTTTACATTTATTGCGACTTCCAGAAGGAATTCATTTTTCATACCAGGATAGCTCTTACCCTTGTATTTTGAATATATGTTCATGACTTCCGGAAGCGATTCCTCTCCCTCACCGATCATTACTATATCGGCAAAATCTGCAATAGGCTCAACATTGTATGCGCATGGCCCACCGAACATTATGATAGGATCTTCTTCTCCTCTTTCTTTAAAGAATAAAGGTATACCCGACAAATCCATTATATTCAGTATGTTTGTATATGACATTTCATACTGAAGAGTAAATCCCACAAAGTCAAGGTCCTTAAGCGGAGTCTTGCTTTCAAGCGTAAAAACAGGAATTGATTTTTCTCTCATTTTTTCTTCCATGTCCGCTCCGACTGCAAAAGCTCTCTCACACCATACGTTTTCAAGCTCATTCAGTGCTCCATGTAGTATATGAAGCCCCAGGTGACTCATTCCTATCTCATATACATCAGGGAAAACAAAACCATACCTGATCATATTTTCATCAGGCTGTTTTCTGATAATATTAAGTTCGTTTCCGATGTATCTGCCAGGCTTTTCTACTTCACCCAGAAAACTGTATATTTCTTTCATTTTTCCTCCAATGGCTCTTTATTTAAAAATTGTGCTTTCAAGATACGACAGCTGTTCAAATCTCGGATCATAACGCTCCTTGATACGAAGAGCATGATAAATCTCTCTGGCCTTTTCCTTTTTTCCAATATTATAATTTGATACGATTATGCATGCCAGCATCTTCTCATAAGGAACCTTTGACTTTCTGATATAATCCCATACCTGATCAAAATATTCAACGGCCTTATTGTAATCTTTTTTGAAATGATATTGTACTCCAATCTGAAAAAGCGCTGATGTTTTCTCCTCAGAATTCAAATCAAGATTTCTTATAGCCATCTGCATAACATCTATAGCCTTCTGCCTTGCCTTGAAATAAGAAACGTAATGAGCTGATCTTTTCTGATAGTCTTCAAAAGTTTCGAGTTTCGTAAAAAATGCACCACGTACTGCCTTTACCAGCAGATATGCACTGAAAATATAAATTGCAATTATAATATAGCTGTAGCTTACGTCATTTCCCATATTCTTCTCCTATATTGATCTGAGTTGGTCGTGAGTCTTCATCAGTGTTTTCCGGAAGCTCACTTAAGCTTGTTATGCCAAATTCAACTAAAAATTTTTCTGTCGTGCTGTATAATATTGGCTTGCCTATCTTGTCCAGCCTGCCGCTTTCATATATGAGTCCATTATCATACAGATTGGATATGGCACTGTCAGATTTTACTCCACGTATTTCATCTATCTCAACTTTTGTTACCGGCTGTCTGTAGGCAATAATGCTTAATACTTCAAGAGCCGCCTGAGATAGAGATTTCTTTTTTGTCTTTATGAGTATTTTTTCTACATATTCATTATTATCTGCCCTTGCTACTATCCTGTAGCACCCGTCAGCAGAAATAAGTGAAAGCCCTGAATCCTCTCTTGAATACTTTGATTTTAGATGGCTTACAGCATTTATAATATCAGAAATTCCTATCTCTGCTTCACCGGATTCTGCAAATATGCTTTTTATATCTTTAATATTCATCGATTCTGATGACACAAAAAGCACAGATTCTATTATACTGCTAATTTTTTCCGTTGTCATAAAGAATACAGCCTTTCTATCAATATCTCCTCGAAAACTCTTTTCTGGTGTATATCAACTTTCTGATCTTTTGCAAGCTCAAGCACTCCCAGAAAAGATGCAACAACTTCATCTTTTTCATTAGTATTGAGTATTTTCTCAAAATAGATGTTTGCGTGCTTCTCCAGTATTTCCTGAATCTCTCTGATCTTGTCATCAACAGAGATTTTCTTAAAGCTGATTATCTGTGGCCTTGATTCCTGAAGCTGTCTGTTTATACCTGTATATGATCTGTATACGTCTTTTGTTGTATACCTTGAGAGATCAAGATATTTTTCAGTAAATATCTCATATCCCTTGTTTGTATAGAAACATGGAGTGTTTTCATACATATCCTTCATTATATCAGCTCTATCCTTGTAGTATTTATATGTCTCAAGTATATCTATCAGTTCTCTTCCCGGATCTTCTGCATCATCATCGTTAAGAAAAATGAGATATCTGGATTTGATTTCCATGAGCGAGGCAGCCATGACAATAAACTCCGAAGCCATATCAAGCTGAGAAGAGGTCATTGTTTCTACGACTTCCAGATACTGATTTATGATGTCGATGATAAATATATCCTTGATTTCATATCTGTTTTTTTTAATCAGCTCCAGAAGCAAATCCAGCGGTCCTGTAAAATCGATATTCTGTAAAGATATTTTCATAGGAGCACCTCTAAAGAATAATGTTTATGACTGAATTTATGAAAGTTATTATAATATTCACTATCGGGTTCAGTACAACCCCAAGAGTCCCAGTTATTATAAGAAGGATAAGAACAAGAGTCCCATAATTCTCGTATTTGTATACAGCATATCTGTATTTAGCTGGTATAACTGAAAGCAGCAATTTTGAACCATCAAGAGGAGGCACAGGAAGAAGGTTGAAGGCAGCAAATGATATATTTATGCCCACAACGCTGTACATTACATTATAATATGCCTCACTTGTAAAAATATCCTCTGTATAATGCAGGAATATAAAGGTCACTATTGCAATCAATATATTCATGCTTATTCCTGCTATTGAAACAAGAAAATTTCCAAGTTTTCTGTTTCTGAAATTATTCTCATTTACCGGAACCGGCTTTGCCCACCCGAATCTTGCTATCATGAGCATAAGAAACCCTATCGGATCAATATGGCTCATGGGGTTTATGCTCATTCTACCGCTGTTTCTGGCAGTTGGGTCGCCCATAGCATTTGCTACTGCTGCATGGGCAAATTCATGAAATGAAATTGCCGTAATAATTCCAGGCAGTATTACAAGAAAATCATAAATATAGTTTTCAAACATCGCTTCTCCTCTTTTAAACTTCCATTATTATAGGAAGAATCATAGGATTTCTTTTCGTTTTCTCAAAAAGATATTTTTTGAGATCTTCTCTGATCATATTTTTTATATATGACCATTCTCTTATATTCTTGTCTTCACATCTTATTAAGCACTTCTTAACTATTACTTTGCATTCATCTATGAGATCTTCAGCTTCTCTCACATATACGAATCCTCTTGAAATTATATCCGGTCCCGAAACAACAGCTCCATCTTCTCCTGACATTGAAACTACAACAACTATGAGTCCATCCTCTGAAAGATGTTTTCTGTCTCTTAGCACTATGTTTCCTACATCTCCTACGCCAAGTCCATCAACAAGTATGTTTCCTGAAGGAACTCTCCCGGAAATATTGCAGGATTTTTTGTCTACCTCAAGAACCTGTCCGTTTGACATCATGAATATGTCTTCTTCAGGCATACCGAGCTCCATCGCAAGCCTTGCATGCTGCTTGAGATGTCTGTATTCACCATGGACTGGCATGAAGTATTTAGGTTTTATGAGCCTGTGAACCAGCTTAAGCTCTTCTCTGCAGGCATGGCCTGAAACATGGATTTCCGAAAGGCTTTCGTATATTACTTCAGCGCCGTTTTCAAAAAGCTGGTTGATGACTTTTGAAACTCCCTTTTCATTACCTGGAATCGGGTGAGATGACATTATTACTACGTCACCCTTTTTTATGACAATTTTCTTATGCTCTTTTGCAGCTATTCTTGAAAGCGCAGCCATAGGCTCGCCCTGAGACCCAGTTGTCAGTATCACAAGCTCATGGTCTCCATATCTGTTCATTTCATTAATATCTATAAGCGTCCCATTTGGGATGTTAATATATCCAAGAGACTGTGCTATGCCAATAGTATTTAGCATAGATCTTCCTGATATTACTACTTTTCTGTTATATTTAGCTGCAGAGTCAACAATCTGCTGTACTCTGTGCACATTTGATGAGAAGGTGGCAACAAGTATCCTGTTTTTCTTAATGTCTGCAAAAAGGCTGTCGAAAGTTTTCCCCACCACTTTTTCAGAGACAGTATATCCTTCTCTCTCAACATTCGTACTCTCACACATCATCAGCGTAACGCCGGTTTTGCCGAGCTCAGCCAGTTTTTGAAAGTCCATAACATGTCCATCGATTGGGGTGTAATCAATCTTAAAGTCCCCAGAGTGGAATATAATTCCCGCGCCAGTGTGGATAGCAAGGGCACATGCATCTGGTATACTATGATTTACCCTTATGAAATCTACCCCAAAATTCCCGATTTTAACATTTGAACCAATCTCGATTTCGTTCAGCTCTGCATTGGTTATCCTGTGTTCCTTAAGCTTGTTAGCTATAAGCCCCATAGCCAATTTCGAGCCATATATCGGTACATTCAACTTTTTCAGAAGATATGGTATTCCACCTATATGGTCCTCGTGTCCATGAGTTACTACCAAACCTTTTATGATTGCCGCATTTTTTGTAAGATAAGTTATGTCAGGTATGACTATGTCTATACCAAGCATCTCATCTTCTGGGAATCCCATCCCTCCGTCTATTATGAGTATCTCGTTTTTATACTCTAACGCAGTCATATTTTTTCCTATTTCCTGCATTCCGCCCAAAGGTATTACTTTAAGCTTTGCTGTTTTCTTTGCCATTCATTTCCTCCTGTATTCTAAAAAGTCACTAATCACCTAAACTATAATCGGTAATTAGTGACATATTACTTTTACGTTTATTCTAAATTCTTACATTTACTGCATATGCCAAAAAATTTCAGATCATGATCCATAATCCTGAAATCATAGTTCTTTTCAATGTTGCTTTCAAGATCTTCAAGAAGATCTATCCGAACTTCTGATACATTACCACATAATTTGCAGATCAGATGATGGTGATTGTGAGTTTCTTCATTTACATTAAGCTCAAATCTCACGTAGCCGTCATCAAGGTTAAGTCTGTTAATTTTCTTTGTACTTTCCAGTATCTGCAATGTTCTGTAAACAGTAGCTATTCCTATCTCCGGACAGCTTTTTTTGACTTTTTCGTATATTTCATCGCAAGTCAGATGCTTTCCACTTGAAGAAATCAGAACCTTGAGTATTTCTCGCCTCTGTGGAGTCAGCTTATATCCATGTATCTTCATGCCTTCAAGCAAAGCTTTCAATTCATTATCCATTTTGCACCAACTGTCTCTTTTTCACTGCAAAGAAATTCAATCAGATTTTTATCGGAATTACTCTTCTATGAGTGTTTCATAAACTGCTACGACCATTTCATACTCTTCATCATCATCAATAGCTTCTAATACCATCTCGCCATCTTCATCTTCTTCAATTCGGAAGATATATGCCTCATCTTCATCATCATTTTCTTCAACCGGAGCAAGTATCGCATAATTGTTATCATTAGCCTCGATGCTCATTACAAGTTCAAACTCTATCTCGTTTCCTTCTTCATCAAGAAGCGTTATTATTTCATCAAAATTTTCCATTTTATCCTCTTTCCATGTTCTTTCTGCTTAGATATGTCTCCAGTATAACTACTGCCGCAATTGTATCTACAAGATTCTTCTTATCTTTCTGCTTTACATCATTCTCTATCATTATCCTGCGTGCTGAAATAGTTGTCATTCGCTCGTCCCACATAATTAAAGGCCTGTCTGTGCTCTGCCTCAGTACTTCTGCAAATTTGATCGTTTTTTCTCCCTGAAATCCTGTAGTTCCATCCATGTTTTTTGGAAGTCCTACTATTACTTCTTCAACATTATTATCGTTGATTATTTTAACGATTTCTTCAATATCTCTTTCAATCCCTTTTCTGTGAATTGTATATAGAGGCTGTGCAAGAATCTGAAGTTCGTCACTTAGAGCTACTCCAATTCTCTTGTTTCCAACATCAAGTGCCATTATTTTCAATTTATCACCCGTCCTAAATTACTTTTATACAGAAATCCGCGCATTCCTTTGCGCAGTAAGTGCAAAGTATGCACTTCTCATGGTCTACTACAGCTTTCCCTTCGATAAGGGATATCGCCTTGTACTGGCATCTTTGTGCACACTTGCCGCACCCTATGCACCAGTCGCTTATTATAAGCTTTCTGTTTACACTTTTCAGTTTTTGCTTAAGGGAACTGTCAATATAACCCCTTTCAAACATCTGTACATTTGCAAATATTTCTTCTTTTGACTGCATACCTACTGCAACAGAATCTATATATTCTTTTTCAATTACATATTTCATTGCCTCTTCGTATGAGTCTATCAGATTTCCTCCACCAAGCGGCTTCATTGAATATACGCCTATTCCCCTGCTCTTAGCATCAATTATGGCTTCATACATAAGATTACTGTCTCCATCTCCAATCCCAAGTGAAGCTTTATTGAACAGAGGATGTATTACATCCACATATCCTGATTTCACAGCGCCCTTTACCCCGGCAACATTGTGAGTAGAAATCCCAAAGGCTCTTATGTAGCCTTTCTCCTTCATCTCAAGGAAATACTCCGACGCTTCAAAATGACCTCTCAGTGTATGTTCGCTTTCTTGTTCATGAAGCATGAAACCATCTATATAATCTGTTCCAGTTTCGGCAAGAGCCTCTTTGAGAGCCTCTTCTGCCTGAGCTCTGGTATATGCATAAGTCTTTGTAAATATGACAAATTTAGACCTGTCTATTCTTTTCAGAGATTCTCTTATATATCTGTAAGTCCCATAGCTCTGCGCCGTATCAATAAAATTGACGCCAAGATCATATGCACTGCATATGAGTTCGCTCCCTTCAGATACAGAAAGATCAGCCTGCATGGGTCCCAGTGTAAGAGACCCATAGCAGAGCTTTGAAACCTTAATTCCTGTACTGCCTAAAAAATTGTATATCATTATTTTCCTTCAACGTAAGCTCTTATTATTTCTTCGAGGAGCTCATCTCTTTCAAATTTTCTTATAATGCTTCTGGCATTGTTATGACTTGTTATATAGCTTGGATCTCCGGAAAGAAAATATCCTACTAGCTGATTAACAGGATTATATCCTTTTTCAGTAAGTGCCTTATATACTTTTTCAACTACTTCTCTCTCTGAAAACTCATTTTCTTTCTGCGCCTCAAATTTCATCGTGAAATCCATATTGTTATTTTCCATTAAAACCCCTCCTAGTCGGCAATAAATCCACCTGCAATGTCTAAGACTGCATCGATAGAATCTTGAAGTTTATCGAGATCTTTACCCCCGGCCTGTGCAAATCCCGGCTTGCCGCCTCCGCCTCCGCCAGCGATTGCTGCAACTTCCTTAACTATTTTTCCTGCATGTGCTCCACGAGACTGTGCAGTTTTTCCTGCAGCACATACATAATTTATCTTGCCGTCTGATTCGCCTGCAAACAGGACTACAAGACTGTCATTCCTGTCAATCAGAAGCTCAGCGGTATTTCTGAGGTCTTCGGAAGTCATGCCCTCGAACGATTTTCTTATGAGCTTTATTCCCTTGACATCCTCTGCCACGTTTATTAAATCCGATATCTGAGATAAAGCAATCTCTTTCTTCAGTTTTTCAATTTCCTTTTTGCAGCTTCTGTTTTCTTCCACAAGTTGCTCAAGTCTCGAAATTACTGCTATCTCCTTACACTTAAGTATATCAGTGATGGAGTTTAATTTCAATTCTTTTTCTTTAAGATAATCCATTACTCCCTTTCCCGTCACAGCTTCAATCCTTCTGGTACCAGAAGCGACACCGTTTTCAGAGAGTATTTTGAATCCCATTATTTCTGAAGTATTATTTACATGAGTTCCTCCACAAAGTTCCATGGAGAAGTCTCCCATGCTCACAACCCTGACCTCGTTTCCGTATTTCTCGTCAAACTGTGCTGTAGCGCCAGCTTTTTTTGCATCCTCAATTGACATATACTCTTTTTTGACTGGATACGAACTTATTATGGCGTTATTAACTATTTCGGTTACTTCCTCAAGTTCTTTATCTGTAAGAGCTTCAAAATGAGTAAAGTCAAATCTCAGCCTGCTGTCATTTACATAAGATCCTGCCTGCGCGACATGCTCTCCCAGTACCATCTTAAGCGCTCTGTGTAGAAGGTGAGTAGCGCTGTGATTAGCCTGGATACTTTTTCTCTTGCCTGATTCAATCTGTGCTCTGACATTATCTCCAGTCTGCAGCTTTCCACTGTTTACAGATACTTTGTGTATTATAATCTGGCCAGATGCTTTCTGAGTATCTATGACTGCTGCATTTACACTTTCAGAATATACAGTCCCCTTGTCTCCTACCTGTCCTCCACCTTCAGCATAAAAAGGCGTCCTGTCAAATATTACTATCCCTTTTTCGCCTGGATTCAGTACCTCTGAACCATCTGTTTCATTGCTTACATAGAGTACTCTTACATCTGCTTCAGTGTATTCATATCCTATGAACTCTGTAGAGATGTCAGCTGGAATTTCAAGGCTGTCTTTTTTCCAGCCTTCATTGTCCTGGCTGAGCCTTGCTGTTCTAGCTTTTTCCCTCTGCTCATCCATCAGTCTTTCGAATTCTTCTCTGTCTACCTTCTTTGCGTTTTCCTGAAGAATCTCTTCTGTCATCTCAATAGGGAATCCGAATGTATCATACAACTTGAAGGCGTCTTCACCTGAAAGCGTATCGGAGTTTTTATTGTCAAGCTCATTTATCAGATTTTCCAGTATGCTAAGTCCCTGATCAATTGTCTCAATGAACTTCTGTTCTTCGATAAGGATTATCTTCTTTATATATTCTTTCTTTTCAACAAGCTGCGGATAAGCATCGCCAAATTCTGCGATTACAACATCACAAAGCTCGCAGAGAAACTCTCCATTTATTCCAAGCAGCTTTCCGTGTCTTGCCGCCCTTCTCAATAGCCTTCTAAGAATATATCCTCTTCCTTCATTTGATGGAAGCACCCCGTCACATAACATAAAAGTAACAGCTCTTACGTGATCTGTAATTATTCTGATTGAGATATCAGTTTGATTGCTTGCATTATATTCTTTTTTTGATATTCTGCAGACCTGATCTCTAATGTTCTTCATGGTATCAATATCAAAAATACTGTCTACCCCCTGCATTATGCAGGCAATTCTCTCGAGTCCCATACCTGTATCGATATTTGGGTTCTTTAGCCTGTTGTAGTTTCCTTCTTCATCCTTGTCAAACTGAGTGAACACAAGATTCCAGAACTCGAGGAATCTGTCACAGTCGCATCCAGGCTTGCATGTATCAGAACCACAGCCATATTTTTCGCCTCTGTCTATATATATCTCTGAGCATGGACCACATGGACCAGTTCCGGTTCCAATCTCCCAGAAGTTATCCGCTTTTCCAAGCTTAACGATTCTTTCTCTTGGAACTTTTACATTCTGCGCCCATATTTCGAGAGCTTCGTCATCTTCTTCGTATACTGTAACCCAAAGCAGATCCTTATCCAGTTTGAGGTATTCTGTAACAAATTCCCACGCCCATTGAGTTGCCTCATTTTTAAAGTAATCACCAAACGAAAAATTTCCGAGCATCTCAAAGAAGGTCGCGTGCCTTGCAGTTATTCCTACATTCTCTATGTCACCCGTTCTGATGCACTTCTGGCAGCTCACCATTCTTTTGCTTGGCGGAGTTTCTGTTCCTATGAAATAATTTTTTAATGGCGCCATTCCCGCATTTATAAGCAGCAGACTCTTGTCATTTATAGGAACTAGCGGGAAGCTTTCCTGAACATAATGTCCTTTTTCTCTGAAAAATTCAAGAAATGCCGATCTGATTTCATTTACTTTCATATTTACCTCCTGAATGTATGTTAAAAAGCCCTTATGAGATTAATCTCATAAGGGCGAATTTACGCGGTACCACCTTATTTGTTCAATAGAACATCTCACGATTATAACGTAATCAACGCATTGTTTTCACAAATGAACTCCAAGGTAGCTTCATAATACTGCTGTAGAGATTCTCATCAACCATCTCTTTTCTGGAATCAGCCTGTAAAATTACTAGTCCTTTTCATAGTAGGTCTTCTATATATTTTCTTTAATATATATTATAACATTTTCAATGATTTTTCAATAGTAAATTTATTAAGAATTAAAACTCTTCTTCTTCTCCATGATCGTGATCCTCGACTATCTCGACATCTGTTAGTCCAGGGATAACTTTGTTATTATGGATTGCATAGTCTCTTATAGCTTTTTTAATTGCCTGTTCTGCAAGAACAGAGCAGTGCATCTTCACAGGAGGGAGTCCTCCAAGTGCATTTGCTACCTCTTTGTTTGTAAGGTCAAGCGCTTCATAGATACTTTTACCTTTTATCATCTCTGTCGACATGCTTGAGCTTGCTATCGCAGAACCACAGCCAAATGTTTTGAATTTAACATCTACAATTATATCATTTTCAATCTTAAGATATATCTTCATTATATCGCCACACTTAGGATTTCCTACTTCGCCGACTCCGTCAGGATTTTCAATTTCACCAACGTTACGTGGATTTGAAAAGTGATCCATTACTTCTTTTGTATACATTATTTGTTTTCTCCTTTCAAAAACGCCTCATATAACGGTGACATCGATCTCAGTCTTTCTACGATTACAGGCAGCTTTTCCAGTACATATTCAACATCTTCATCCGTGGTGAAATCTGAAAGGCTTAGTCTAAGAGACCCGTGTGCAATCTCATGCGTAAGTCCTAATGCCATAAGGACATGAGAAGGATCAAGTGCGCCTGAAGTACATGCCGATCCGCTCGAACCCGCTATACCTACCATATCAAGGCTTAGAAGAAGTGCTTCACCTTCGATGAATCTAAAACAGAAACTTGCCAGCGTCGACAGCCTGTTTTCTCTGTCCCCCGTAACTATTGTGTGAGGAATTCTTTCAAGCACTCCGCTAATGAGCTTTTCTCTCAGCTCAGTCATGCGGATGATGTGATTGTCGAGGTTCTCAAAAGCCAGTTCGCATGCTTTTCCAATTGCTGCTATACCTGCTGTATTTTCAGTACCTGCTCTTAGCTTTCTTTCCTGTCCTCCTCCGTGAATAAGATTGTGAATTCTTATTCCCTTTTTTATATAGAGGGCACCTATGCCTTTTGGCGCATATATTTTGTGACCAGAAAGCGAAAGCATATCTATATTCATTTCATTTACATCTATTTCAACATTTCCTACCGCCTGAACAGCATCCGTATGGAAAAGAATCTTATGTTCTCTTGCAATCTCGCCTATTTGTTTAACCGGCTGTATAGTTCCTATTTCGTTGTTTGCAAACATCACGGAAATCAGTATGGTAGTCGGTCTTATCGAAGACTTGAGTTGTTCAAGGCTAATCATCCCTTTATCGTTTACATCCAGATAAGTGACTTCAAAACCATGGAACTTTTCAAGATATTCGCATGTATGAAGTACCGCGTGATGTTCGATTTTTGTAGTTATAATATGATTTCCTTTTTCCCTCAGTGCAAAAGCAGTTCCTTTTATAGCCCAGTTGTCCGCTTCAGAACCCCCTGCCGTAAAATATATTTCATTAGACTGAGCACCTATGAGTTTCGCTACGCTCTGTCTGGACTTTTCTACTACAGGCTTTATATCCTGTCCGAATTTATGAATACTGGATGGATTTCCATGATAATTTCTGAGAACATCAAGCATTTCGGCGATTACTTCCTCTTTTACCGGAGTAGTAGCAGAATTATCCATATATACTCTTCTGAGTTCCATAACTTTGTCTCCTTTATAATTTATATATTTTTGTCAAGCATATCTTGAAGTGTAATCGAATCCATACACTGATCTATGCTTGTTTTCATTCTTTCCCAAACAATTTTTGTGACACAGTCCTCTGCATTAAGGCATGCAGAATCAGAGTCCTCCAAAACACAGCTCGAGGGAGCGAATGGACCTTCGAGGCTTCTCAGTACATCTCCAACTGTAATCTCATATGAATATTTCGCCAGGAAATAACCTCCCTGAGCTCCTCGGACACTCTTAATCAGTCCATTCTTCTTGAGAACAGAAAAAATCTGTTCAAGATACAATTCAGATACTCCGATTATTTCTGCTACAGTCTTCACAGGAAGAGGCGTATTCTTATCCGATAACAATGCGAGCTGATACATCGCCTTTAATCCGTATCTACCTTTGGTGGATAATTTCAATTTAATCCCCCTTTCGGTCATAATTAATTCATAGTAAATTACTATGCTTTAATTATAATACTATTATGCCCTCAAAGTCAATATGTCATTACAAAAAATTTTTGAATTTAAGCCTTCCAGTTATATATCTCGAAGTATATCCCACAAGAATTCCTGTACCAAGAGAAATATACATTAGAATTGGAAGATAGACAAATATGGATATATTCCTTATGACCATGGCTGATACAATAAGCTGCCCTACATTAAAAAACACTGCGCCTACTACACTTACTCCTATCATGCTCACTCCAGGAATATTTAGCTTCTTCATAAGGAACATGGCAATCATGCTGAGTATTCCTCCCGATATGCTGTACATAAAAGCATTTATACCTCCACCAAATATCGATGACATTATTACTCTTACGACAAGAACAAAAAAAGCATCACCTAATCCAGTCATATAAAGCAGAGAAAGTGTTATTATATTAGTGAGGCCAAGCTTTGCTCCAGGCGCTATAAAATAAAGGCTCGGAAGCATAGATTCTATGAAGTAAAGGATTAAGGAATAGGCAACCATAAGCGCCATAAATGTTATTCTTCTTGTACTTTTCATTTCTGCTCCTAACTCGCTATTACATCTACATGCTGCTCAGAATCTATTCCATCTGAGTCATCTTCAATCTTCACATACAGCTTATGCGGAAGACACACTATCATCTCTCCATCCCTTGAAATCTTATGGGATTTGACGCATAGCTCATCGTGACAGTTAGCTTCTGTAACGCTTACTTTTCCATCTTTTATATTAATGGTATTGATTTCACCTTCGTTTTCAATTCTAATGGTTTTTTCATAATTTTCATCTATCCTGTATCGGTGGATTTCCTTGCCGGCTTTTACTACTATGACAGTTTTTGTGTCATCCAGTTTACCTGTGCTGACAAAATTTCCGAATGTTATTGCTGCAATGAAAACAACAATTATAATTATTAAGTCTCCTTTTTTCATTTTTAGCCTTTCATAAGTAAAAAATATAATATTAAAGCTGAAGTTTCTATGTACTCCAGCTTTAGCAATTTATTCATTATACTATTGAATTAACTACAGAATCAGCAATGTTGGTTGCATGATCTGAAATTCTCTCCAGGTTGCTGATTACATCAAGAAACATTATTCCTGATTCAGGATTACACATATTATTATTAAGTCTGTATATATGGCCTGCACGGCATGCCTTTTCCATTATGTCGACTTTTTCTTCAAGCTCTCTTACTCTCTGCGCTATTTCCAGATCACCGGTTCTCATGGCATCAAGCGAGGATTCAACAGCATAAAGAACCTTGTCTACCATGTTAATAAGCTCTTCCTTAGATTCAGTAGAATATGGCAGGTTATTTTCTATAGAATTCTGAGCAAGTTCTGCGATATTTTCGGCATGATCTCCAATTCGCTCAAGGTCATTTACCGTGTTGAAAAGTCCATCTACCACTACACGATCCTCAAGTGATATTTCAGTATTTGACAGATGAATGAGATAATCAATTATCTCTCTCTCCATCTTATTTATATCTTTTTCGTACTTGAATACATCTTCAACTTTTTGTGAATCCTTCTCTATGAAACCCTCAACAGCTCTCTGTACATTGGTTTTTGCAAGTATTCCCATATTTATGCACTCTTTGAATGCACTTTCAAGAGCAATAGAAGGTGTTTCTAGCATACGCTTGTCCAGATGTGTAACCATTCCGACTATGTCTTCATCCTTTACAGGTATTACAATCTGAGAGAATTTTACAATAAAATTAGCCAGCGGGAACTGTATTATTACGTTTATTATATTAAATAAAGTATGTGCATTCGCGACCTGCCTTGTTACGTCTACAGGATCCAGCTGAGTAACAATGTACACGATTGGAGCATTTAAAATAAGCGCAAATATCAGGGTACCTATTACATTGAATGTCAAGTGCATTACCGCTGCTCTCTGAGCGTTTTTACTTGCTCCTATACTTGATATAAGCGCTGTTGTACATGTTCCAATATTGTCTCCGTATAGAATCGGAAGGGCCGCTGATAAAGGTAGCAGGCCTTCTGCTGCCAATGCAATCAGTATACCTATTGAGGCCGAGGAACTCTGCAGTAAAAGCGTGAGTCCAAATCCCATTAAAACACCCAGGAATGGATTTGTGCCAAAGTTTACAAGCATATCCTTGAAAGCTGCGATTTCTCTTAAAGGTTTGACAGCATCTTTCATATATACCATACCTACAAAAAGGATACCAAAACCAATAAGTATATCTGCATAATTTTTTGATTTTGTTCCTTTCTTGAGTATCTGCATTATTATACCGATACCTACAGCAACCGGTGCTACCTTTTCAAGATTGAAGGAAACCAGCTGCGCTGTAACAGTAGTTCCGACGTTGGCTCCCATTATTACTCCTATGGCCTGGCTTAGCTGCATTATTCCTGCATTTACAAAACCTACGACCATAACGGTAGTAGCCGAAGAGCTCTGAATGATAGCCGTAACAAAAATACCTACAAATACTGCAATGAATCTATTTTTAGTAAGTAATCCTATGATAGACTTCAATTTTTCTCCTGCAGCTCTTTGCAGTCCAGATCCCATAAGATTCATTCCATAAAGGAAAAGTCCCAGTCCGGCAACTACTTCCAAAAAGATTGTAAAGTACATTATGACCTCCAAAAATTCATATAATTAAAATACCTTGTATATTTTAACAAAAAAACCAAATTAAAGATACAGCAATTTGAAAAAAATTGGAATTTCTTTTTATTGTTACTATAAGCTGAATTCACAGATAACGAATTCAGCTGTCTTAAGGCCATCTACTGCAGCGCTGACAATCCCTCCAGCATAACCAGCACCTTCTCCTGATGGATAAAGTCCTTTTACATTTACTGACTGATGATTTTCATTCCTCAGTATTCTCAGAGGAGAAGAGCTTCTTGTTTCTACTCCTGTAAGCACAGCATCCTCCATATCAAATCCTTTAAGCTTTCTACCCATATGGACAAGGGCTTCAGAAATCGATTCAGTGATTATATCCGGATATATCCTATCCAACCTTGCAAATCTGTATCCTGGCTTATAGCTTGGCGTTACAGTTCCAACTGATCTGCTTTCTCTTTTATTTATAAAATCGCCAACAAGCTGCACCGGTGCGAGGTAGTCGCCTCCACCCATTTCGTAGGCCATTTTTTCGATTCTTCTCTGAAAATCTATTCCTCCTAAAATATCTTTTCCAAAATCTTCTGCTGAAACACTGCACAGTATTGCACTGTTTGCATTTTCAAGATTTCTGGCGTTATAGCTCATTCCGTTTACAGCAAGCATCTCCGGTTCTGAGGATGACCCTATAACCATCCCACCAGGACACATACAAAATGTATAACACGATCTGCCGGTACTGCTCTGATGTGTGAGGTGATACTCAGCCGCTCTCAGCTTTGGATGCTGATACAATTCCTTATACTGGCTTTTATCAATGACTACCTGAGGATGCTCTATTCTAAATCCAACAGCAAAAGGCTTGGAGGTCATCATTACCTGTGAGCTGTGAAGCTTCTCAAAAGTGTCTCTTGCGCTGTGTCCAATAGCCAGAATAGCAGCATTTGTTTCAAATTCAGATCCATTTACTATAAGCCCCTTGAGTTCACCATTACTTATATTTAAGCCGTCTACTCTTGAGTCAAATCTTACTTCACCGCCCAGGGAGATTATTTCTTCTCTGATTTTTTTAACGACATCAATCAGCACATCAGTTCCAATGTGAGGCTTGTTGGCAAAGAGTATTTCTTCGTCAGCCCCAAAAAAGTGAAGGTCCCTGAGTATCAGATCCACTCTTTTATCTTTTATTCTGGTAGTAAGCTTTCCGTCAGAAAATGTTCCTGCTCCACCTTCCCCAAACTGAACATTCGATTCCGGATTAAGGGTTCCAGTCTCCCAGAAATTTTCAACATCCCCTTTTCTACGGATTACATCTTTCCCTCTTTCAAATACCACAGGTCTATAGCCATTTCTTGCAAGCTCAAGTGCAGCAAAAAGTCCAGCTGGACCCAATCCCACTACCGCTACTCTTCCATTTACCTTAGTACTGCCTTTTATTGTTTCTTTTTTTATATATTCACTTACTTTTATTACATTTTTGTCTCTCTTTATTATGCTGTCCTCATTATCAGTTTCAACATATACCTGATATACAAATTTTATTGGCTTTTTTCTTGCATCAATTGATTCCTTCACAATGCGATAATTAAAGGGTCTGCCTGAAACAATTTTTTCTATCTGCTTCCTTATGGCAATATCTCTGTCATCATCAAGATCTATCTTAACATTTGATATCTGTATCATCTAATCCTCTATTATTCTTATATCAATATCCGTTTCATCACAAATTCCATGCTCGGTTAATTCCATGATCAGGTCCCTCTTTATGTGCCCTATCAAGTCTTTTCTTGAAAATTCTAGATTTCTGAAATTTGAGCTGTCTGGTAAAATCACTGCATCAAGCCTGTTTCCAAAAGACTTGTGACTGCTCACAAGCAAGTATGCCTTTATGTCAAACAGCCTGTTGCTGTAGTTAATCTCTATATCATTAAAAAAGCACTCAAATTCAAAATAGTTCTCATACGGCGTTATCTTTTCAAGCAGTATAAACATGTTTATTCCCCTTTCCTTAAATATTCAATGTCTTTCTGCACACTCAGCGGAGGTATAGTTATTTTTCTGGTCTTAGAAACATCTGATTTTATTCCATAGCTCGATTCCCAGCTTCTTAGCATGACATCTTTCTCCTTAAGGTTTCTGTAGAGGGTTTTTTCGTTTCCTATTACCTTTATTTCATACGGCGGGCTTACAGGAACATTATTAACGTTAATATGGTTTCCTGCAAGTGTTATTTCACTTGTACCTGTAATAATCTGATTGTTTATAGATATCACTTCTCCCCCTGATTTTTTTATATCATTTACAAGTTTAAGGAGGAGTCTGTTGGTTTCTGTGTCGAAGGCGATGTTTTTAGCTTCCACTGACTCAAGCTTTATTTCTACACCTTCTCCAGAAAGCTTTTCCAGACCGAGCATCATCCTGTAATTATAATATTTATCCTTATCCTCTTTGGAGAGTCCCAAATTCTGATTCTCATATTCTGTCTGTAATTTTCTATACTGCTTATTCAGAGAACCCAGCTTTTCTTCAAGAGAATTCATCTCCGATTTTTCCTTGTTTATCTGAGATACAAGCTCCCTTGAAACACTTGATGAATACGGGCTGTACTGAAGTGGACTGTTTGTCTGAACGACAATGAGCACACCTAAAAACAGAGAGAGTATGAAATATTCTAAAGAAATTTTTCTTCTGTTCATAATATACCCCCTCTGTAATTCTGTTGTGATTTTATTATTGTGCTACTCTGAAATCTCGTATCCATTTTCCCTGTATATTTCCAGTACATGATTCCAGATTTCTTCAACACCAGTCTTCTTAAGCGCACTTATCGGAAGAATCCTTTCTCCCTCAAGCTTCATTTTACTTTTTATAGTTCTCTTTGATATTGCAGCGTCGTTTCTTGTCACCTTATCTGACTTCGTGGCAATTATGGATACAGGTATCCCATAGTGCCTTACAAAGTCCAGCATAAGAACGTCATCTTCCTTTGGTTCATGCCTTATATCTACAAGTATGAAAACATGAATCAGGTTTTTTGAATTTATGAAATATTCTTCCATAACCTTGCCCCAGGAAGACTTCTCTTCCTTTGAAAGTTTTGCATACCCATATCCTGGAAGGTCTACGAAATAAAATTCGCTGTTTATCTTATAGAAGTTTATAGTTCTCGTCTTACCAGGAGTCTGGCTCACCCTGGCAATCTTTTTTCTGTTGAGCAGCGTATTTATTGAAGATGACTTACCTACATTAGATCTTCCTACAAAGGCAATCTGCGGCAGGCCATCATCTGGATATTGCTCTTTTTTTACTGCACTCATATCCATTCTTATATCTTTGATTTTCATTAATCTCTCTTTTCCAATGATAATTCTAAAACTTCACTCATATGTGATACGAAATAAAATTTTATCTTATTCCTTACTTCCTCTGGTATCTCCATATAGTCAGGCTCACAGTCCTTTGGCATGATAATGGTATCTACTCCTGCACGATATGCAGCGAGCACTTTCTCTTTTATTCCTCCTACAGCCAGAACCTTGCCTCGCAGCGTAACCTCTCCTGTCATTGCTATATTCGATTTTACAGGAATATCCGTAAGGGCAGACAGTACCGCTGTAACCATAGTTATGCCCGCAGAAGGCCCATCCTTTGGTATAGCTCCTTCAGGAATGTGAATGTGAATGTCTTTTTTTGTGTAAAAATCAGGTGAAAGGCCAAAGTCTTTAGCAATTGTCCTGATGTAGGTTATTCCAGCTCTTGCAGATTCCTTCATGACTTCGCCAAGCTTTCCTGTGAGTTCAATCTTTCCATTTCCATCCATTACAGAAACCTCGATATTAAGGGTTTCTCCACCCACCTGAGTCCATGCCATTCCAGTCACTTCTCCGATTTTGCTCTCCCCTGACACCTTCTCTCTTCTTACTATTTCCTTTCCAAGATATTCCTTTACATCATCTCTGGTAACAGTAAGTCCCTGAAGATCCTGGTTCTTGACTTTCTGGACTGCAACCTTTCTGCATATCTTGCCAATCTGTCTCTCAAGCTTTCTTACCCCTGATTCTCTGGTGTAATTATTTATAAGATATTTGATTACATCGTCATCCATTTTTATGAAGTCTGAATCAAGCCCATTTTCTTCAAGCTGTTTTTTGAGAAGGTATTTCTTTGATATTTCAAGCTTTTCAAGCTCCGTATAACCGGATATCTCTATTACTTCCATTCTATCCAGAAGTGGTCCAGGGATAGTGTTCAGAGTATTTGCAGTAGTAATGAACATTACCTTTGAAAGATCAAAAGGAACCTCCAGATAGTGATCTACAAAATCCTTGTTTTGCTCAGGATCAAGCACTTCCAGAAGCGCAGACGCTGGATCCCCCTTGAAATCTGAAGCCATTTTGTCTATTTCATCAAACAAGAATACAGGATTAGCAACCTTTATATCTTTTATTGAGTTAATTATCCTTCCTGGAATTGCCCCTACATAGGTCCTTCTATGACCTCTGATCTCCGCCTCATCTCTAAGGCCACCAAGGGATATCCTCACGAATTTTCTATCCATAGCTTTTGCAAGAGATTTCGCAATAGAAGTTTTCCCAACTCCCGGAGGACCTACAAGACATATTATAGGTGATTTCATTTTCTCGCTGAGCTGTCTTACTGCAAGGAATTCAATTATTCTTTCTTTTACTTTTTCCAGTCCATAATGGTCCTGCTCAAGTATTTCTGTGGACTTATTAAGGTCTCTGTTGTCCTGAGTAAATATATTCCATGGAAGGTCTAGTATTGTCTCTATATAATTTCTAGTAACACTGTAGTCAGATGAAGACGAGTTCATCCTTCCGAGTTTTTCAATTTCTTTTTCTATCTTCTTTGTCACAGTTTCCGAAAGATTAAGCTTTATGAGCCTGTTCTTGAATGCTTCAATATCCTCCTGGATATCTTCGTCTTCTCCCAGTTCCTTCTGAATTGCCTTAATCTGTTCTCTAAGGTAATAATCCTTCTGGATTTTCGAAACCTGATTCTTTACTCTCTTGTCTACTCTCTTTCTGATTTCGACAGTCTCAAGCTCCTCTTTTATGCTGAGATAGAGCGCGCTAAGCCTCTTCTCCACATCCAGCTGCTCAATAAGGCTCTGAATCTGGTCTGGTTTAAGATTCACATAGCTTGCCACTGTGTCTGCAAAAACAGATGGCTGATCAAGGTCTGAAAGCTGATCGAATATCACCTGGGAATTTTTCCCATTTTCCTTCATCAGCTCATCAAACGCTTCAAATATCATATCCATAAGCGCATATGCTTTTTTCTCGCTTTTTATAGCTCTGTCATGAATGCCCTCTACGTTTCCTGTAAAGAACGGCTCGCTGTCAATTATTTCTGATATCTTACCCCTGCTAAGACCTTCAACCAGAACCCGCACATTACTTCCAGGTATCTTAAGCATCTGCTTTATCTTGCAGATAGTTCCAAATTTATGAAAATCCTCTTCTGTTGGCAGTTCAATTTCTATATTTTTCTGAGTCGTAAGAAAAATAACCTGATCATTTGCCATCGCTTCTTCAAGTGCCTTTATTGATTTATCTCTTGCCACCTCAAAGTGAGTGATGGTAGATGGAAATACGGCCAGTCCTCTTAAAGGCAGAATCGGTAGTTTGTATATTTCTTTTTTTCTTCTTGGTGCCATATCATTTTCCTTTCTCATTTCCTCTGTATAATTATAGTGTATAATTCAAGCTGCTTCAAGAACTTTAAGGAAATTTTAAAAAAATATAAACCTTGATGTTAAATTAAGGTTTATATTTTATGATATTATTCAGTTTTATGCTGTCACATTCGTAAATTCAAGAAGATTGCCTTCATCAGTAATGATTTTTGGCGGTTCGTTACCTTCTATGCATGCTTTTGTAACTATCACTTTTTTGATATCTTTTCTCGAAGGGGTCTCGAACATTACATCCAGCATTACTTTTTCAAGAATACTTCTCAATCCCCTTGCTCCGGTTTTCCTTTTCATTGCCTTTGAAGCAACCGATATAAGAGCATCATCTTCAATCTCAAGCTCTACGCCATCTATCTCAAAAAGTCTGATATACTGCTTTACAAGCGCATTTTTTGGCTCCTTGAGAATTCTTACAAGCGCATCTTCATCAAGCTGCTTGAGAGAAACAACAATCGGAACACGGCTCACGAATTCTGGAATTATTCCATATTTTATCAGGTCCTGTGTTTCAACTTTTTCAAGAAGGTTCATCTTCTCCATATCTTTTGAAGATGAGATCTTGGCTCCAAATCCGAGAGTTTTATCTCCCATCCTTCTTTTTATTATCTCTTCCATACCATCAAACGCTCCACCAAGAATGAACAGGATATTTGTAGTATCAATCTGTATAAATTCCTGATGAGGATGTTTTCTTCCCCCTTGCGGAGGCACGTTTGCCTTAGTTGATTCTATTATCTTAAGCAGAGCCTGCTGGACACCTTCGCCTGAAACATCACGTGTTATGGATGTGTTTTCTGACTTTCTTGCAATCTTGTCAATCTCGTCTATATAGATTATTCCCTTTTGTGCCTTTTCAACATCGTAGTTTGCTGCCTGTATGAGCTTCAGTAGTATGTTTTCAACATCCTCTCCTACATAACCTGCCTCGGTAAGCGCAGTAGCATCAGCAATCGCAAATGGTACATTCAGTATTTTAGCCATGGTCTGAGCAAGAAGCGTCTTTCCTGAACCAGTTGGTCCAAGCATGAGAACATTACTCTTTTGCAGCTCTACATCTCCAACAGAACCAGAAGAATTTATTCTTTTGTAGTGGTTATATACCGCTACTGAAAGGGTTCTCTTTGCTTCATTTTGTCCAATTACATATTCGTCCAGTATTTTTTTTATTTCCTGAGGCTTTGGGAGTTCCGAAAAATCCTCTACCTCTTCAACTCTTATTTCCTCGCTTATGATAGAATCACACAGCTTAATGCATTCATTGCATATAAATATGTCATTAGGGCCGGCCACAAGTCTTTTTACCTGATCCTGTGTCTTTCCACAAAATGAACATTTCACTGCTGATTTGCCGTCATTTGATTTCATTATTTTCTCCTTTATAGCCTTGTTTCAATTACTTCATCTATCAATCCATAATCTTTCGCTTCATAGGCTGACATAAACGTATCCCTGTCTGTGTCTCTTTCAATCACATCCAGAGGCTGTCCTGTTTTTTCAGACAGAATCTTATTCAGTACTTCTTTCATCTTTAAAATCCTGCTCGCCTGGATCTTGATATCTGTAGCCTGTCCCTGAGTTCCTCCACTAGGCTGATGGATCATGATTTCTGCATTCGGAAGAGCAAACCTCTTGCCTTTTGCACCTGCGCTTAGAAGAAACGCTCCCATGGAAGCTGCTGAACCTACACATATTGTAGATACATCAGGTTTTATATATTGCATCGTATCATATATTCCCATTCCTGCGGTAACTGAACCACCAGGGCTGTTTATATAGAAATGTATGTCTTTATCTGGATCTTCCGCTTCCAGAAAAAGCAACTGTGCTACAACAAGAGATGCAGTTGTGTCATTCACCTGATCGCTTAAAAAAATTATTCTGTCCTTAAGAAGTCTTGAGTAGATATCATAACTTCTCTCACCTCTGCTTGTTTGCTCAACCACTACTGGTATATAAGACATATTATTCTCCTTTCATTTTTCATGGTTATTCAAAATACAGTAGCAGTGCTACTGTATTCTGACAACTTTTATACTAATTTTGCGTTTTCTAATAATAAGTCAACAGTCTTTCTTGCAACAATCGTGCTCTTTATTGCTTCGTCCTGGGAGTTCTGGAATATTTCCTTAATTTTCTCTACTTCCAGCTTGTATATATCCGCCATCTTCTTGTATTCTGCTTCCATGTCTTCTTCAGTAGCTTCTACCCCTTCTGATTTTGAAACTGCATCAACTGCAAGACTTATTCTTACTCGCTTTTCAGCATCTTCCTTCATCTGATCTTCAAGTATCTCTTTTGAAGTTCCAGTGTACTGATAGTAAGTGTTAAGATCCATCCCCTGATATCTCAGGTTGTTTTCAAAATCCTTAAGCATGTTGTCTACTTCATTTTTTACCATGACTTCAGGAATTTCTACCTCTATATTCTCAGCAAGCTTTTCTACAACTTCGTTTTTCATAGCATCTTCTGCGCTTTTTTTCTTATTTTCAGCAGCCTTGGCTCTTATATCGTTCTTTAGTTCTTCAAGAGTTTCAAATTCAGTAGTATCCTTTACGAACTCATCATCTATCTTCGGAAGCTGCGTCTCTTTTATTTCGTTTATTTCAACTGCAAATACAGCTTCTTTTCCTTTCAGATCTTCTGAATGATAGTCTTCAGGGAAAGTAACAACAACATCCTTGCTGTCTCCAGCGTTCATTCCTATAAGCTGTTCTTCGAATCCAGGTATGAAAGTGTTAGATCCAACAACCAGGCTGTAGTTTTCTGCTTTTCCGCCTTCGAATTCAACACCATCCACGCTTCCGCAGAAGTTAAGCAGTATGCTGTCCTTGTCTGAAACAGGTCTGTCCTCTACAGTGACCATTCTTGCATTCTGTTCCTGCATTTTATTTATTTCTGTCTCAACATCCTCTTCAGTAACCTCAGCACTTACTTGTTTTACTTCAAGACCCTTGTATTCTCCAAGCTTAACTTCAGGCTTAACCTGAACATTGATTACCATCACAAGGTCTTTTCCTTTTCCTATTTCCTCTATATCAAGAGACGGTCTGTCAATAACCTCAAGTTTAAGCTCTTCAACTGCATTTCTATATGCTTCCGGGAAAACTATGTCAATAGCATCCTCAAAAAATATGCCTTCTCCATACATTTTCTCAATAACTGCTCTTGTAGCTTTTCCTTTTCTAAATCCTGGAATATTGAATTGACCCTTGTTCTTGTTGTATGCCTGCTTGCACGCATTTTCAAAAGCTTCGCTTCCTACTGTAATCTTAAGTGTTACTGTGTTATTCTCTTGTTTTAAAATCTGATTCATTTTTCCTCCTAGTATATATATTATTTTATTTATCTTATTTCGATATAATTCAACTTTTACATTATATCATATGAAGACCTATTTTCAAAGCCATTTTAAAGTAAATTTAATACAAAAAACCTTATTTGTCAAATGAATGAGTCCGCTAGTACAACAACAGCTTCTAATTCATGAGAATATCAATCACCGCTTTGCATTTGCTGAATTCTATAAAATATGGACTGGTCGCAATAAGAACGAGGGAAGCATTATCTATGAGCTTTCTTATAATTCTTATTTTTTCACTAAAGTCAATATAATCCATCTCTTCGGAAAAAAAGTCCAGGTCCAGATCGAGAACGAAATTTCTGGTTAAATCATATTTATCCATTTCAAGCAGCGAATACTGTGAATCCACACAGTAGTGATTATCTATTATGTCCATTTTGATAAGGGGTTTTATAAAATTACCGACATTCAGTACTGAATTCGTATATAAAAAGGCAGCAATATCATCTTTATCTTCACTTCTGAAGTTTGCTTCTATTTCACGCTCTTCTTTTGTACCGGTATTAATCATATCGCGTCTGAATTTTTCAAAGGAAGAAAACAGAGAATTTCTGTATTCATCAAAGTATATGTCCGGCTCCCGCATATCTTTGTGCTGATCCACATGTATAAAATCAAATTTTAAGCCGCCTGACTTAAAGTGCTTGTACGCGAAATAAAATGAGTGATTGTGATTATCGAAAATAACCATATCCCTGCTGCCTTCATGCTGGACTATAATATTTCCGAGCCCCTTACAGCATGCTTCATTTCCCTCTTCATCTATTTCTATAAACGCATATTCTTCTCCGGGAGACAAATCTTTAATCATCCCTTCCACAATTGAGGGTACGACTATTTTTTTGACTTTTCTGTCTTCAAATGAAAACAAATTATTTGATACTGCAACTTCTATATAAAATTTATTGCTGTAAGCTTTCAATTTTCCTCCATTTTTTCTGCTCAATTAAACAAATATAAATCTCAAATACTTAATTTGTGCGAAAATATTTAACTATTTGAATAAAAAATAATTAGCTTGCTGGCGCACTTCTCAAGGCGCGAAAAATAAGCTAAATCCATTGACATTGTACGCTATACATGTTATCATAAATGCAGTAGATATTCTACTATATTACAATTTTTAATGCATTTTTGGAGGAAAAAAAATGAAACAAGGTATCGTGAAATGGTTTAACGCAGAAAAAGGATTTGGATTTATTTCAGTTGAGGGAGAAAACGATGTATTCGTACACTTCTCATCAATTCAAACAGAAGGATTCAAAACTTTAGAAGAAGGACAATCTGTAGAATTTGAAATCGTTCAGGGAGCTAGAGGACCACAGGCTTCTAACGTTACAAGAATCTAATTGTCAAATTATCTGATTCTTTTAATATATACCTAAAGTTTTGAGCTTCGAAAATTTGTTTTAAAATTTACATAGCTGTTTATAATTGCGAATTATAAAATTAACTTAGTATAGATTAATTAACAGATCAAAAAAGAGGGATGCATCCCTCTTTTTTGTTTACCTGTTAATACTTTTTGGCTTGCCAAGTATTTCTGACATAATAATCGCTTTTCTGAGGCTGTCTCTGTCTTTAAAAAATGCAGCCTCTTTTTTCGTATCTTCAAATATATAGTGATTTTTTTTCTCTACGTCCAAAACATCTGTAGTTTTCTTCTGAATTTGCGATTCGTGATTCAGCTTCTGAAACGCAGCAACTGATGCCGCCTCATCTCTTATATTGACAGTCTCCGCTTGAGCTTCATCAGCATATTCACCCGGAAAATTGAATATATCCCCCCATTTTCCAGATACTGGATTAAATTTTCTGGAAGACTTTTTCTTTGAAGTATTTCCAAAAGCTGCATTCTTCTTCTGTTTCGCTATGTTTGAAAAGATGTAAGATATGATTATCAGGATTATCCCTTCCATGCTTCACCTTCTACTTTTCTTCAACCGTTGATATGCTTTCACGCATTTTCGTGTCCGCCATTATATTTTTCATGTTATAGTAGTCCATTACACCCAGCTTGCCGCTTTCAAAAGCATTCGCAATCGCCTGAGGAATTTTTGATTCTGCCTCAACCAGCTTTGACTGCATCTCCACTACAAGGGCCTTCATTTCCTGTTCCTGAGCTATTGCCATCGCTCTTCTCTCTTCAGCCTTCGCCTGAGCGATCTTTTTATCAGCTTCTGCCTGATCAGTCTGAAGCTGAGCCCCTATATTTCTTCCGATATCTATGTCCGCAATGTCTATAGAGAGGATTTCAAATGCGGTACCTGAATCTAGTCCTTTAGACAGCACGACCTTCGATATCATATCCGGATTTTCAAGCACATCTTTATGCTTAACCGCACTACCAACAGTGGTAACTACGCCTTCTCCAACTCTGGCAAGTATAGTTTCCTCTCCAGCTCCACCGACCAGTCTTTCTATATTTGCCCTCACGGTTACTTTTGCCTTTACTTTTACTTCTATTCCATCTTTTGCCACTGCCGAAATTATAGGAGTTTCAATTACCTTTGGATTAACCGAAACTTTTACAGCTTCAAGTACGTCTCTTCCTGCAAGATCTATCGCCGCAGCCTGTTCAAATTCAAGCATTATATTCGCTCTCTGAGCAGCTATCAACGCATTTACAACCATGTTGACATCTCCACCTGCCAGAAAGTGAGCCTCCAGCTTGTCTATTGTTAGATTAAGCCCTGCTTTTGTTGCCTTTATCATAGGATTTACTATGTTAGTAGGCCTTACTCTCCTTATGTTCATACCCACGAGTGTCAGTATCGATATCTTTACCCCTGAAAACATAGCCGTGATCCACAGACCAACGGGTATAAATCTCAGAAGCGAAACCAGCAGCAGCAGTATGATTAAAATACTTATTACAATTCCTAAATCCATTACTTTTCTCCTTCCATTTCTCTGACGAGAACTTTCGTACCGTCTACATAAGTGACTTTTACCATTTTTCCTTTTTCAATAAGCTTGTCTTCTGAAACCACATCCAGTATCCTTCCTTCAATCTTAGCCTTTCCAGTAGGCCGCAGGGTACTTTCCGCTATTCCTACTTTGCCAGTATAGCTCTGAAGGTCTTTACTGCTTATATAACCTTCATCTTTGTTCAGCGAAGATGACAAGATAAGAGTGTTTCTCATCCTTTCCTTTGGAATGATCTTTATAAGGATATATATTATTATCCCTATTATTGTAAAGCTTACCAATATTGCAAGCAAAAGGCCAATAAAGGTATCAGTCATAAGAGTTAGTGCCCATATGACCATTATGGCTCCTACTGTACCCAAGACGCCTCCTGGTACGAATAACTCCGCAAAGATAAGCGCTATTCCGATACCTAAAAATAAACTATTCATTTATATTTACCTCCTGTCTTCTAATTATACCCTATTCTATAATTAAATAGTTACAATTATATAAAGAAAATATTACAATTATGTAAATATGAGATACTTATAAAAAAATCAGCAGATGTTAATAAATCCGCTGATTTTTCAAAATTGAATATCTTTTAATTTTTATTATTTACTTAGCTGAGCTGTAACTTTCTTACCTTTGATCTTAACGTTCTTCATGTTTTTCAATACCGTCTTCTCATATTTTGAAGGTATTTCAAAGAAACTGTAATTGTCAAACAGGTCAATTGATCCTATGTGCTTGCCCTGAATCTCACATTCTCCAGCTACCGCTCCTACGATGTCTGCAACTCTGACTTTGCTGTTTTTTCCAACATTGATATGGAATCTTACCATGCCTTTTTCTACTTTGCCTGACTTTGATTTTCTCTGCGCTCTTTCAGGCTGTCTCTTGTCATATTCTCCAAAGTTTATGCTTTCCTTATCCTGCAGCTGAAGATTTTCTTTTAGTACAAGCGCAAGGAAAGTCTCAACATCCATGCCGGATTCCTTTATTTTATCGACTACTTCGTAATATGCATCTATATCTTCAGGAATATTTCGGTTCTTTATATCTTCAATATAATTATTGAGAACCTTCTCTTTGATTTCAGCATATCTTGGTATTATTGTTTCTTCTATCTCGCATTTTGCGTACTTCTGGATATTTTTGAGTTTTTGAATATCCCTTCCGTATACAAATGAATATGATTTTCCTTCTTTTCCTGCTCTTCCGGTTCTTCCTATTCTATGAACATACTGCTCATCTTCCTGAGGAAGGTCATAGTTGAATACAACGTCGACATTTTTAATATCAAGTCCTCTCGCTGCGACATCTGTAGCAATAAGGATATCAATATTCCCACGTTTAAAGCGGTCCATTACATAATCCCTCTTCTGCTGCTTCATGTCTCCATGGAGTCCCTCTACTGAGTATCCTCTTGACTGCATGTCATATGTCAGCTCATCTACCATCTTCTTAGTATTGCAGAACACTATAGATTTTCTAGCGTCTTCAAGCTGTATGATTCTCGAAAGAACCTCTGCCTTATCAGTATTTCTTACTTTTATATATTTCTGAACTATCCTGTCTACAGTAACCTGCTTGCTTGCTACCTTTATAATTTCAGGGTTTCTGAGATATTTTCTGGCAAGATTTGCTATTGCCGCAGGCATAGTTGCTGAGAACAGCATGGTCTGTCTGTCTTCATCAGTTTGCTTCAGTATTTCTTCGATATCCTCTATGAATCCCATATCAAGCATTTCATCCGCTTCATCCAGCACTGCAAACTTTACTTCGCTAAGCTTGAGAGTTTTTCTTCTTATATGATCAAGTACTCTTCCCGGAGTTCCGACAACTATCTGTACTCCCTGCTTTATGCTCTTGATCTGTCTTTCTATGCTTTCTCCACCGTAAACTGCGGTTACCTTTACTTTAGTGAACTTGCATATTTTGTTGATTTCATTTGACACCTGTACTGCCAGTTCTCTTGTAGGACATAGTATTATAGCCTGTGGCTTGAATACTGATTTATCAATCCTTTCAACGATAGGTATCGAAAAAGCCATAGTTTTTCCAGTACCAGTCTGTGACTGACCTATGAAATCGCCTCCATCCAGACCCAGCGGTATAGCCTGAGCCTGTATAGTTGTAGGTGTCTCATATCCACTTTCCTTAATTGACTTTAACATTTCCGGTGACAAGTTTAAATCTTCAAATTTCAAATTATTCATTTATTATTCCTTTCAACTTTCGGATATACTATATCCATTTAATTTCACTTTTTCCGTTTTCAATAAGATAATCATTTATCATTCTAAAGTGATTATTTCCAAAATATCCCCTGTAGCATGAGAAAGGACTCGGATGGCTTGACTTGAGTACGCAGTGTCTGTTCTGGTCTACAATAGCAGCTTTGTCTATTGCATAATTTCCCCAAAGCACAAATACCAGAGGTTCTTCTCTCATATTGAGAATACTGATTATCTTATCTGTAAATTTCTCCCAACCCATATTTCTATGTGAGCCAGGCTTTGATTTTTCAACTGTCAGTATGCTGTTCAAAAGTAACACGCCTTGTTCAACCCAGTCAGAGAGATCGCCCAAAGTCCTCGATTCTCCATACTCGTTTTCAAGTTCCTTAAAAATGTTGACCAGTGACGGAGGATTTTTGACCTCTGATGAGACGCTGAAGCACATGCCATTGGCCTGCCCTTCTCCATGATATGGATCCTGCCCAAGTATAATGACTTTGGCATCGTCAATGTCTATTCTCCGAAAAATCTCAAACACTTTTTCTTTCGGAGGATATACTGTGTTTTTCATGTACTGCCCATCAAGATATGTCAACATATCTAAAAAGTAGCTTTCTTTAAGCTCATCAAAAATATGTTCTTTCCATCCCGGCTTTACGCTTTCAAGAGCAAATGACCTTGCAATATATTCTATACGCTTGTTCATTCAGGATACCTCTCTGTCCGTATTTCTATAACAGAGCTCAAGTTCTCCCATCTTTGCACTCAAGGCGATTGTCGTTATTCCTTCAACATTCTTCTTACTCTTGATTACGTACTCCCCTATAAGCGGAGACGTATATACATTGTCCAACTCTGAACTGAACAGTTTGCTCATATTGATTTTATCAATATATGGCTTCTTTTTAATCTGGAAAAGGCATATTTTTTGAAAGTAAAGTGACATTTTAAATAAATAGTCATCTTCATGAATAATATCTTCATCGAATCTTTGAAGCAGTCCCAGGTTCATTTCTATCTGTTTTTCTTCAATAAAATCAATAATAGCATCCTCAATGGAAATTTTATTTAATATTATATCAATCTTAGCTTTTTGAAATTCCACTTCCTCTTCCCTGGTGCCCCCTGTCATATTTATCTTTGAAAATACAATATCCGGATCTTCAATTGAAAAAATACGGTATACAAGGAGATTAATTCCAATTCTGTTTTTAAGAGTCAGTTTCTTTCTTATTAGCTCATACAAATCATATGTGTTCTTTACAGCCTTTTCATAGACTGGGTTCGATAATATCAGTGGCATTAGCGCCGACATTATGCTGCCTTTCCCTTTATTCAAAAAGTATCTGTAGAGCTCCAGCTCGTCAGAGAGCCTTCTTGCATCTACTTTTACTTCAAGATCTTGTTCAACTGGAAATAATGATCTTGTGATCATATACACTATATCCTTATTTCCAAATTCTGCGATATTCTGGTAAATCCGTTTTCTATCCATATCTACATTTTTTCTGGAGCTTCCATTCCAAGAATCCACATTGCATTCTTGAGCGCATTTTTTGTTGCTGAAACCACAGCTACATAAGCCCTTTTATAATCCTCTTCGCTGTTCAGTATATGATTGTCATGATAGAATTTGTTGAACGCCTGAGAAAGATCAAGAGCGAATCTTGCTACATGATGAGGTTCATTCTTTCCCTGAGCTCTTAGAAGAACACTTTCAAAAGAATCAAGCACTCTTACTATCTCAACTACATCTTCATTACTTGAGAGCAGACTGTAGTCAATATCGCCAGTAACTTCAAAACCTGATTTTTTCAGTATCGAGCAGCATCTCGCATGTGTATACTGAACATACGGACCTGTTTCGCCCTCAAAGCTGAGAGTTCTTTCCCAAGAGAACTGATAGTCCTTTATCCTGCTGTTTGAAAGTTCCTGGAAAACAATAGCCCCAACACCTACCTGCTTCGCGACATTATCAATGTTCTCGAGATCCGGGTTTTTCTGCTTTATGATTTCCTTAGTCTTTTCAATTGCCCTGTTGAGGACATCTTCAAGGAAAACTACCCTTCCTTTTCTCGTAGAAAGCGTTCCTTCTTCCAGTGATACTGTTCCGAATTGAACGTGTATGCAGTCTTTCGCCCATTCATTGCCCATTAGCTCAACGATTTTTTTCCATTGTCTGAAGTGAAGCTCCTGAGGAGTTCCAACCACATATATGTTTTTGTAGAAATCGTATGTTTCTTTTCTATATAGCGCTGCCGCTATATCTCTTGTTATATATAGTGTAGATCCATCCTTTTTCATTATGAGCGCTGGCGGCATTCCATGCTCCTCGAGGTCCACTATCTTCGCTCCCTGCGAATCCTGAAGTATCCCTTTTTCCTCAAGCTGCTTTATTACCGAAGGCATCTTGTCAGAATAGAAGCTTTCTCCCGCAAAAGAATCATATTCTATACCGAGCATTTCATAAACCTTATTGAACTCCTTTAGTGATACGTCTCTTATCCACTGCCAAAGCTCAGTTGCTTCCGGATCCTTATCTTCCAGTTTTTTGAACCACTCTCTTGCCTGATCTTCCATTTCTGGATTTTCTTCAGCTTTGTCATGAAACTCTATATAAAGCTTCAAAAGCTCATTTATTGGATCCTTTTCAATGACGCTTCTGTCTCCCCAAGCCTTATAAGCTACTATGAGCTTTCCAAACTGCGTTCCATAATCTCCAAGATGATTTATGGCAACCGTATTGAATCCCATAAATTTATACAGCCTGTGAAGAGAATGACCTATAACCGTAGTTCTTATATGTCCTATATGAAACGGCTTTGCTATATTTGGAGATGAATACTCGATTATCGTGGTTCTGTTCTGACCGAATCCCGTCTTTCCGAATTCTTCGCCTTCTGCTATGCAGCTTCCGATTACATCGCTTACCCATACATTTTTGTTCAGAAAAAAGTTAACATATCCGCCAAGATTTTTTATTTCACCCACGAACTCCGGTTTTTCGATTTTCTCAGCAAGCTCCAAAGCTATCTGATTAGGGGATTTTCTGAATTCTTTGGCCAGTCTGAAACACGGAAATGCATAGTCTCCCATTTCCACATTTGGCGGAATCTCTATTAATGATAATATATCTTCCATGGCAAGATTTTCTAAATAATTATTTAAAATAATTGCAATTTCATTCTTAAAATCCATTTTTACCTCCTCAAGTTATCACATTTTATAAATAAAAAAACTCGTCTCTTTATATATAAAGAGACGAGACTTTCCCGTGTTACCACTCTTCTTGGTATTTAATACCCACTCTATATTCTATAACGTGAATGACTCGTACTTTTTATTTATTAAAGCATCCTCAGAGTTTCTATTCAAAATTCTATCCTACCAAGCTTCCACCATCCTTGGTTCTCTATAAGGAAATCTTAATATTTACTTATCTCTTCACAGGAAAATATTTAACTATACATACTGATTTAGTATATCATATTTCCAATCGATAATCAATAGGTTATTGTAAATCGCTATCATGTTTTTTAATAAGGTTTGAACCTTTTCAGTCTAAGCGCATTTGAAACGACAGATACCGAACTCAGACTCATTGCCGCTCCGGCAAACATCGGGTTCATGAGAGGACCTCCGAAAAGATGAAGGATTCCCATGGCAACAGGTATTCCTATTACATTGTATCCAAATGCCCAGAATAAATTCTGCTTTATATTCCTTATAGTACTCTGACTTAGCTGTATGGCCGTAGCAACGTCCATGAGATCACTTCTCATGAGCACTATATCAGCAGATTCCATGGCAACATCGGTTCCAGAGCCTATAGCTATACCAACATCGGCCTGAGCAAGTGCCGGAGCATCGTTTATCCCATCACCTGCCATCGCAACAATGCTTCCACTCTTCTGAAGCTTCTTAACCTCATTCGCCTTATCTGCGGGAAGCACATCCGAAAGCACTCTTTCTATTCCTACTTCCTTAGCTATAGCTCTTGCTGTTCCTTCGTTGTCTCCGGTTATCATTACAACGCTTATTCCCATGCTAGTAAGCTTTTCTATGGCTCTTCTGCTGTTTGGCTTTACTGTGTCAGCAACTGCAATGACCCCTGCTATTTTCTGATTTACTGCAAGGTACATTGGAGTTTTTCCCTCAATTGCAAGTTTCTCCGAAACCGATTCAAACCCTTCCAGCTTCACATCGTTATTTCTCATAAGCTTTATATTGCCGAGCAGTACCGATTTTTCTTCAATTACAGCTTTTATGCCAAACCCTGATATAGCGTCGAAATCCTGAGAACTTTTCAGTTCAAGGCCCAGCTCTTCAGCTTTCTTTATTATGGCTTCAGCAAGTGGATGTTCAGATCCATGTTCTGCAGATGCAGCAAGCTGAAGTATGGTGTTCTCATCAAAATCTCCAAAAACTGTTATATCGGTCACAACCGGTTTCCCTTGAGTTATAGTTCCCGTCTTATCAAGGACTACAGTGTCTACTTTATGAGCAGTTTCAAGAGCATCGCCACTTTTTATGAGAACTCCGTTTTCCGCTCCCTTCCCGGTGCCTACCATTATCGCTGTAGGTGTTGCAAGTCCAAGAGCGCACGGACAGGCTATCACAAGTACAGATATGAAAATAGTAAGTGAGAATCTTACCCCTTCGCCCGCCATATACCATCCGAGCCCTGACAACAGCGCCAGAACGATAACTACAGGGACGAAATAACCTGATATTATATCCGCAAGTCTCGCAATTGGTGCTTTGGAGCCCTGCGCCTCTTCTACAAGCCTTATTATCTGAGCTATGGCAGTGTCCTGACCCACTCTTGTTGCCTTGTATCTCACAAATCCATTCTTATTTATGCTGGCTCCGTAAACCTTATCTCCAACATTTTTTTCAACTGGGATACTTTCGCCGGTAAGCATCGATTCATCAACCGAAGTCTTTCCTTCTGTAACTTCTCCATCTACAGGAAATCTTTCACCAGGCCTTACCATAACAACATCAGACTCTCTTACGTCCTTAACTTCGATTTCAACTTCTTTGCCATCAACGAGTATCCGTGCCGTTTTGGGAGTAAGCCCAACTAATTTTTTTATAGCCTCCGAGGTTTTTCCCTTTGAGACATTCTCAAAGTATTTTCCAAGAGTTATAAGTGTCAGTATTACCGCAGCAGATTCAAAATATAAGCTGTGGACGTAATGATGATCCCCTGAAGATATCATTGCAACCGCATAGATTCCGTACAGAAAAGCAGCGGATGTTCCAATCGCAATAAGCGAATCCATGTTGGGACTTCGTTTGATAAGCGACCTGAAGCCTACAGCATAAAAATCTCGTCCACATATCATTACCGGAAGAGTCAGAATAAGCTGAATAACTGCGAAATTCAGCGGATTTACATCAGGAGATATAATTTTCGGAACCGCCAGCCCAAACATAGTGCCCATAGAAATATATAGAAGCGGTATTGAAAACACAGCCGATATGACAAATTTTCTCCATAATTTCTTAATCTCTTCATCTTTCTTCTTTAAAAACTGCTCCTCATTTGCATGCCTTACTTCTTCATATACAGCTTTAAACCCAAGTTTTGCTACAGTTGAAATTATCTTTTCCCGGTCAAGAGTGTTTTCATCATAGTCTATATTGAGATATTCAGTAGCAAAATTCACATTTGAGCTATATACACCATCAAGTTTTCCTGTCGCTTTCTCAATTGATTTTGCACATGCTGCGCAATGCATTCCCTCAAGTTTAAGCATTTCTCTTTTCATCCGTACATCCTCCGTTTCTATCTGTCTATAAGTTTTGAAAGTATTGCCATCACTTCGTCAAGCTTGTCTTTGCCGTCACCTTCAGCAAAAGCTTCTGCAACACAGTGCTCTATATGCTGCTTCAGAATCAGAACGTTGGCTTTTTTAAGCAATGACTGCGCCGCAATAATCTGGTTTGATATATCTACGCAGTAACGATCTTCTTCTATCATTCTTATGGTTCCTTCTATCTGTCCTCTGGCTATTTTCAGCGTGCTCATCGCCTGCTTTTTTGCATCATTCATCAAATCACCTTCCTCACTACCCCCCAGGGGGGTGTATATCTTTATGATATCATATATTATCTTTATGTCAATAAAAAAATCTGCATCCAGTGAATAATGATTGTCTCACTGCTGCAGATTTATATTTATATTTCATTTACACTGTATTTCTCAACAAATCTCAATGGGTGATATGACAGCTTTGCCTTTCTGAGTCCAGCTATCCCCAGATCTTCTTCCCTGTTTACAAATTTTGAATCCGGGAATTCATTTAAAATAAACTGCTGATTTATAAATTGATAGAGCCCTCTTATTTCCTGATTTGCTTTTTCTATATGGACAAGCGCCATTTCTTCGTTCAGCATCTCTCCAATCGTAAAGGCTTCAAGATTTCCATCAATATAAACTCCTGCTATCTTAAGCTTGTCACTGAGAATCTCATAATTTTCGAATATCTTCCTGATTCCTTCTGATTCATCATCCATTCCCTCATCGAAGTCATCAATTTTTTCCTTTGTCTCCGCCCATGTCTCCATGAGTTTATAACAATCTTCAAAGTCTTCCGAAGAAAGTAACCTGTAGTTAAATCTCCCCTCATACTCTTTGAGAAAATAATTCAGATGGTTTCTTTTCTTCTGATTTTTCTTGCCCGCAAGAGTTCTAAGACTCTCTCCATCATAAATATAGTCAAAGAGGTCTCTTTCCTCTGTATATACAAACCGTTCAGGGTAATTCTGTTTCAGCAGGTTAAGAACATCAGAGGTTATACCCCTGAAATATATCCTGCTTCCGCTTTCCTTAAAATAATCTATGGCATAATCCACAGCTTTGAGAAGGTTCTCTTTTTTTGCAAGTGGCATTATGGAATATGCATTTCCCTCATACTCTGCCATTATTATCGCAAAATCACTGTCTATATGGTAATGAGTCTTATATACATGCTGCCACATGAATAGCGTAGTAAAACAATATTCACAGGCCTCATAATCAACCATTTCAAAAAATGGGTCAAGTTCTGTCTTCGCATCAATGCTGATTTCTTTAAATAACATAAAATCCTCCTTGTTATATTAAAATTATATCACAGTCATTTACGAAACGCAATAGTTTTGAAACGCATCTGTCTAATTATCTTGAAAAATAATGTCATTCGTTGTATACTTACAGTATAATATAAAATTTAGATATGGAGTGTAAAGTTGAAGAATATTTATAATAAATGTGAGAACAAAGAAGTATTAAAACCTGGACGCCCAATCGATAAGTCCAGAGACCCAGTTATACTCAATGCAGCGCTTGAGCTGATTGCTGAATTTGGTTATGAGTCAGTCACCATAGAAGCCATAGCTCAGAAGGCTGGAGCAGGTAAAGCGACTCTGTATAGAAGATGGAAGTCAAAGCCTTATCTTGTAGCCGATGCCATGTCATATATCTCTCCCTGCGAAGACAATGTCGAATACTCTAAATGCGAGGATGACCTTAGCAAATACCTCTGTGAGCTTTTGTCAAAGTATTTTGGAATAGGCAACGAAATCCGACAGAAAGTCATGCTCTCGGTGGCTACTTCACTGAGCCGTGATAAAGAGCTTGCAGAACTTGTAAATCTCAACCCGATATCCAAAAACTGCTGCAACCTTAAAAAAGCCATACAGTTTTCTCTTGGAAGTGATGTTGATGAAGATATCCTGAATATGATTACTGATATCGGACCTGCAATGCTTTTCTACCAGCTTATAATTACAGGCAGGATAATTGAGAAGAGTTATATCGAAAAAATCATTACCAGCGTTATAATGCCTCTAATTCATAAACATCAGGCTTAACTGGTTCTTATATGATCTTCTTTTATTTTTACATTTTAAATTGACAAGGAGGACGAAAATGGATTTTAAAATCGAAAAAAATCGCATATACTTTGAGGATGAAAATGGAAAGCTTCTTGCAGAACTTACTTACAGAGACATTGACGACACCACGGTAAATATAAACCGCACATTCGTGGATTCTTCTCTGCAAGGTAAGGGAATAGCAGGAGAGCTTATGAAGACAGTGGTAGATGAGCTTGTAAAAAATGGGAAGCACGCTGTTCCAACATGCTCTTACGCTGTAAAATGGTTTGAAAAAAACAAAGAATATAGCAATCTTTTGGCTGAACAGTAAAACATAAAGAAAGAACCAGAATTCATATGAAAACTGGTTCTTTCTTTATCTATGCAGCTTTTTCTTCAGCTTCTGCCAAATTTATGATATTGCTTCTAATTATTTGTCGCAGCTCTACAAATTCTGGATATTCATAAAAAAAGCTGATTTTTCGGCCGATCTCTGAGTTATCAACCGGCTTTTCGCTCAAGACAAAAGCTGTGAAGCTCTCACAGATATCTTCAGCTGGATCAGTTGATGCATAACGGCTTACAAAGTCCGGATTGTGCCTCATATAAAAAAGATAGCTGTCCTGCGTAAATTTATTCTCATATTTAAGCAGGTCCCAAAATCTCATGCTGAAAGCATTAAGATATGAATCGATATTTGTAACAACTTCATGATCATAATACGTATAAACATTGGGAACATCCAAATACGACACCTGCGTTTCGTTAAGCGTTACATAGTGAAAATACTCATGAATTATAGTTTCATAAAAAAGATCTTTGTCCGATATATCCTCCGGATCAATGGATATGCTCCATCTGCTTCCCGTAGAATCGTTGTTCCTTACATATCCAAGATTATTCATCTCTCCATCTGATGTAAGCATGAATTCATCAAATCCGTGAAAATACTCATATGGTATTATTGACAGAATCTCCCTCCATACATCAGGAAAGTCCTTCTTAATTCTTACGTCCTTCTCTTCAAGAGTAACATAAGGAATTTCGTCATATTCAAGCCTGCTTTCATTTATCGAATATACCGCAAGGAGGTTTTCGCTTCCATCTAGTATATGGCTAAGAAGCTGTTCAGGGTTAAGTCTTGGGTACTTCCTTAAAATCATGCTTATCTCATCTACTATTTTCTGGACCTGTTCGTCAGTGATGCTGTAGTCTCGCTCATATTTTTCGCATAATATATGAAGCCTGTTGTAATCTGACAAAGCGATGACATGTTTAATGTTCTGTATGACATAGTTGTGATAATCACCATAATTCTGATTTACTTCATACTTGCCGTCAAAATAATACTTCACTGTATATTCATCAAGCTTTTTGGTAAGCTCTTTCATTGCCTGGGCTTCTCTTATTGAAGGTTCTGCCTTTTTTGCACTTATTCTGCTTTCATAAAGATTTTTCCAGCTTCTTACAAGCGCCGAAATCCGCTGCCTCTCATAATTACTGATTTTACTGTCGAGCTCTCCTAAAAATTCAGAAACAACCTCACTGTTGCTGTAGCTTCTGATTGGAGTCTCTAAAGCCTGAGAAAAGGAAGTCATCGAAAAAACAAAAATAAGGCTTATGCTCAATATCTTTTTATATATTTTATCCATACTTTACTCCTGTAATAAACACTCTGCATAGTTTCCCAGAGGAAAATTCGTCCCGGTTGCAACATAAAAATGATATTTGGCGATGCCCAGATCAACAAAATCAAATTCATTGAGTTCGTTTACGTATATTATAACTTTGTGGTTAATGTATTTCAGCTTAACAGGCTGACTGTTTTTTGCGGAAGGCTCTTTTTGTATGGCTTTTATGCCAGCAATGAATTTATGGGGAAGGTTCTTTGTATCAGAATAGTATATTTCATTCATGCTTCTGTTCTTCCTGTGAACAGCCGCGGATATTATCTTCTCCCTGAAGGATTTTTCATTATTGCAGTATCCCATAGTAATAACGCCTATAAATCTATCGCCAGGCTTTCGGTCAAATATTTTTGATTTTTCATCAAAGGTGCCACCTACCCAGCAGGTACCAAGATTCAGCCTTACGGCTTCAATTAAGAGTTTCTCTCCATAATATCCAATTTTTTCATCCAGATATTGATC
>SAAM01000333.1 GCA_009929415.1 Clostridia bacterium
GAGCCGTACAGAGATGCGAGGACCGGAACGATTGCAGTCACCATAGCCAGCCCTCTCTATGAAGGCGGAGACATAATGGGCGCGGTTGCGATTGACATAATGATCGATGACATATACAGGATGATGAGCGAGTACAAGGTCGGAGAAAACGGATACATCGTCGTGATGAACAAAAGCGGAAGAGTGATATACCATCCTGATGAGGACATATCCGAAATCACCGAGATAGAAGATCTGGACCCTGACCTTGCAGCCATGAAGGGCATAATACTCTCTGGAGAATCTGGAGTCATGGAATATGAAGCGCAGGATGGCAATAATTATCTGGCATATGTACCGGTGGATTATTCAAACCTGGTGGTGGCGGCGATAATATCAAAATCTGAGGCCATGATGCCGGTTCAGCAGATGTTCAATCAGAACCTTATAATACTGCTTGCAGTGACGGCTGCGCTGGCAGTATTCATAATGACGCTTACAAGCAGGATAACAAGACCGCTCGTGGAGCTTTCAGAGGAAATAGAGTACTACGGCAAGGCCGGACTCAGGATGAAGATACCCGAGAAATTCTTTGAAAGGACGGACGAGATAGGCACGCTTGCCAACGGGCTTGATTTCATGAGTCGCAGCATAGACAGGCACATACTTGAGATGGGCGACCGCAACAAGGAGCTCTTCAGTGAGATAGAAACCAGAAAGACTGTACAGATGAGGCTGGAGATGATTCTCAAGCTCCTTTCAGGAAGCTCTGAGGGAAACTTCATACTCAATGACAGATACGAATGCATATACAGCAACAGGGCGTTTGAAAAGCTCGCGGGATATGAGGCGAGCGGCTCTGCAAGGAACAACCTGCTCGAGCAGGGGATAATAATAAACCAGAATATAGTGGATGCGCTCAGTGACAGTGGAAGATGGAGCGGAGACGTCGTCTTTGAGAACGAAAGCAAGGAGAAGATATCGCTGTATCTCAACATAAGGGCCATGGACTATGACGGTGAGGTATACTACACGGGAAGCACGACAGACCTCACAAGATTCAGGCAAGTTCAGAGGGATATCCACCGCCTCAAGAATTTTGACAGCCTTACAAAGCTCTACAACAAGGATTATTTCGAGTTCATGGTGACCAGCTTTCTCGAAAGCGAAAGCTCTGACAGGTTGATGCACTCAATGATCCTCGTCAACATAGATAACTTCAGGCTCATAAATGAAGCCAGGGGATTTGAGTTTGGCAGCGAGGTGCTGGCCGTATTTTCCAGAAAGCTGATGGAGCTTGCGGGTGAAAAGGATATAGTGGCAAGGCTCGGCAACGACGAATTTGCAGTGTTCAGGACAGGGCTCGAGAGCTATGAACAGCTTTACAGGTTTATAGTGGAATTCAGCAGGGAAATAAACAATTATCACAGGGTTTCCGGAGAAGAGATGTTCGTAAGCGTGACCATGGGAATAAGCGTCTATCCTTCTGACGGAGAAAGCTGCCAGGAGCTTCTCAAGAATGCCACGTCTGCGCTCAACAGCGCCAAGAGCGATACCAGCATGGATTTTGAATTCTACAACAAGGAGATAAGCAGCCAGTCAGTGTACAAATATGAGCTCAAGAACATGCTCAGATATGCCATGGAAAAAACAGAGCTAACGCTGCACTATCAGCCGCAGATAGACATGGTGACAAAGCAGATAAAGGGCATTGAGGCTCTTCTGAGGTGGAATCATGACGGAGAGATGATACCTCCGGACAAGTTCATACCTGTGGCAGAGGAATACAACCTCATTCTTCCTGTTGGGGAATGGGTGCTCAGGGAGGCCTGCAGGTTTGGGAATGAGCTCAATCGCAGGGGCCATGAGATACAGATAGCAGTAAATCTCTCGAGGATGCAGTTCAAAAACCCTTATATAGTTTCGCTCGTCAGCTCAGTCCTGAGCGAGACCGGGCTTCCTCCGCATCTTCTGGAGCTTGAGATAACAGAGAGCATCCTTATGGATAACGAGGAGGAATGCGAGAGAATACTGAAGAGCTTCAGGGCTATGGGAATAAAGACGGCGATAGATGATTTCGGTACAGGATACTCATCGCTTTCTTATCTCAAGAAATTCGCCGTAGACAGGATAAAGATAGACAGGACCTTCATAAAGGAAATCCCGGAAAAGGACGATGGCGCGATCGCGAAGGTAATAATAGAGCTTGCGACAGTGCTCCATATAGACGTGCTTGCTGAGGGAGTGGAGACTGAAAAGCAGATGGATTTTCTTGTAAAGAACAGCTGCAGCCTTGCTCAGGGATACCTCTTCTCAAGACCACTCAGTGAGGAGGTCGTAACAGACTTCATCGAGAAAAACGCAGAGAGTGGCCGCGATGATGCTTCACATATTTCAGAAATGTAGTATAATAAGGATAGAGAAAGTTTTAACG
>SAAM01000334.1 GCA_009929415.1 Clostridia bacterium
CGAAAATCTATTAATTCAAATATGCATTTTTGGATTTATTTTGTTATATTTTTATGATATTTTATATATATACCTAATATAACAAGAAGGAGATTCATAATGAATAGAATGATAAATATTACCGAAACAGTATTGAGGGATGGCCACCAGTCCTTAATGGCTACTCGTCTTTCAACAGAAGACATGATGCCAATAATCAAGGAGCTGGACGAGGCAGGATACTACTCTCTCGAAATGTGGGGAGGTGCTACATTTGATTCATGCCTTAGATATTTGGATGAAGACCCATGGGAAAGACTCAGACTGATAAGAAAAAATGTTAAAAACACAAAACTCCAGATGCTTTTAAGAGGACAGAACCTTCTAGGCTACAAGCACTACAGCAATGACGTGGTTGATATATTCATAAAAAAATCAATCGAAAACGGAATAGATATAATCAGAGTTTTTGATGCTCTTAATGACTACAGCAATCTCATATCAAGCATAAACTCGATTAAAAAATACGGCGGTATAGCTCAGGCTGCCATAGTATACACAACAAGCCCGGTACATACAATAGAATATTACGTTGACCTGGCTAAAAAACTCGAAGTAATGGGAGCTGACTCCATATGCATAAAGGATATGTCTGGCATACTTTTGCCAAATGACACCTACGACCTTGTAAAAGCACTCAAGGAGAACCTCACGGTAAGCGTACACATACATACTCACTGCACTGCCGGCCTTGCAGAGATGAACTACATGAAGGCAGTAGAAGCAGGTGTAGATGGCATAGATACTGCGATATCTCCATTTTCAAAAGGTACCTCGCAGCCCCCAACCGAGTCGATGGCAGCTTCACTTAAAAATATAGGATATGACACAAATCTCAATTTTGATAAATTAAACAAAATCGCTGACTATTTTACAGGAATCAGAGAAAAATACATCGAATCAGGGATTTTCAATCTCAAAATGCTCGATACTGATATCAAGACTCTCGTGTATCAGGTTCCAGGAGGAATGCTCTCAAATCTTATGTTCCAGCTCAAACAGCAGGGAATGTCAGACAGGTTCAACGAGGTGCTTGAAGAAGTTCCAAATATAAGAAAAGATCTCGGATATCCTCCGCTCGTTACTCCTATGAGCCAGATGGTAGGAACTCAGGCTGTATTCAATGTAATGCTCAAAGAAAGATATAAAATGGTTCCCAATGAGATAAAGGATTATGTACTTGGAAGATACGGAAATCCGCCAGTGCCAATCGATGAATCAGTCAAAACCATAGTTCTGAAGAATCACGTTTATGAAGATGCCTCTGTCAAGAGCTACATGCAGTTCAAAAAGGAAATAAACGGCCTTGCTCTCACTGAAGAAGATGTGCTTTCATATGCGCTCTTCCCTGACGTGGCACGTAAATTCCTTGAAAACAGATGGTCCATAACCAACAAAATAGAAAATACCATCTACGAAGAAAGCAATTTCAATCATCCAATTTAAAAAAATCTCCGGCCTGGATTTCCAGGTCGGAGATTTTAAATTTCTTATCTCGTATTTCTTATTTTTATCAGTTAAGCTATGTTTATCTCAAGCGTAACATTAAGACCTCCAATTATACCATTTACCGTATAATTTCCCGATCTGAGAGTAGCAGGGAGTACATATCCATTCGTACCAAGTCCTACCCTTGAAAGCCCAGTTTTTACTGAAGGTGCACCTATTACTATAGGCACGCTGCTTATTCCGTCAGTTCCTCTAAGAGTATATGTTCCCGGCTTCAAGTCTCCCGCTTTGACATTCACTCCACTGAAATATACCGTCCTTGTCTTGTACGGTACTGTAAAAGACATGTTTATATTTGAATTGTACTTTCTGTAATTAAGCGCCGTACTTTTTGTTCCGTATCTTAGCGCATCGGAGTCAGCTCCGAGGAATCCACCAAAGCTGTTTCCTACAGGAGCAGTACCAGCAAACTCACCCGATCCCGCTATAGAAGCACTGTCTTCGAGATACATGGTTCCTCTGTTAGTAATAGATATGCCCGAGTTTGCTCTCAGAGTCTTGCCCTGCTTTACATTAAGTCGTGCGCCGTTTGCAACTACAAGGCTCTTGTCAAGCGTCATCGACTGGATAAGATCGGCATTTCCACTTAGAGTCATTATCTAACCTTCAGAAGTTGCAGATATAACAATCGCTGAATTACCATAAGTCTTGAGCGCCGTTCCCTGTTTACCTATGAGCTTTTTGCCAGCAGTGCTCAGAGTACCGTATGCCACAACTTTTCCACCGTTGTCTACAGTAATATCTCCTGTGCCAAGCTTGTTCAGAGTTGCCTGATTTTCAACTGTAAGCGTAGCATTTTTTGTTATCCTGAACTGCCTTGCTTCTTTGTTTCTCTGTGCTGAAATATCAGTACTTCT
>SAAM01000032.1 GCA_009929415.1 Clostridia bacterium
AAAGCCTCCAGCGCCTCATCTTCTCCCATGAAGCTTCTGTGAGGTGCTCCCTCAAAACTGTCATTATAAAGCTGTGCATATTCCTTCATGCTTAGCTCTTGTATATCCCTCAGCTCAAGTGTATCGGCCTCCGGAAATCTTCTGTCATCATTAAGTTTCATAATAAAGCTCCTGTAGGATATGTCGCATCCTTTCCTGCCTTTAAAAAGCTCCATGAGCCTGAGCTGAGAAGGACTATCTGAAAATCCCAGCCTGACATCTTCGGCGCCATTTTCCTCTGCAAAGGCCTTCAGCCTGTCTACAGTTTCCAAAATCCCATTTTCAATGCAGCTTCTGCAGGATTTTTCGCAGTCTTCAAAGTAAGACTGGATAGCAGATAATTTGTGTATATATGCGCAGCCCAGAGTCTCTATGGTCTCAATGACCAGAAATCCCTTGCCAGTGACTCCCCGGTCATTGAATGCGAAAAACATGCCTCTTCCTCGGTCATATATCTTGCCTTCAATGCACTTTATTATGTAATCTTCATCAAGCTTATCGTTGATCCTCATATAGCTGAGAGCCTGTGCTTTTTCATCTTCATCCATATCTGAATAAGATATCACTCTTGATTCTGAACCTTTCCTCAGCTCCCTGATTTTCATTATAACAAGATTAATGAGGGGCAGAAGGTACAGATAGAAAGCGTAGGGTATGAAACCGGAGTAGCTTACGTCCATCGTCGTGGTTGGAAGAAATGCGGCCGTATTCCATGGAATCAGCGCAGAGAGGACTATTCCTGTATTTTCAAGGTTGAGCGCAAGATCGTATTTGTGGATTCTGCGGCTTTCATATGTCTTTTTCATGAGCTGGCTCGTGAGGACAGTAGATATGGACTGGCTGCAGCCAAAAGCAGCAGTCACTATGCTCACTATGATGGTATAGAAAAACACCTCGGCGCGCGAAGTCGCTTTTTTCAGCAGGCTCTCAACGCTCATCAGCATCTGTGTGCCCTCGAATATGCCGGCGATGGCGCATGATATGACTACGGCGACTGAGGCCTTCCACATAGATATTATGCCTCCGCCTTTTATTATTCCATGAAGCGGGTTTTCGGGTTCGAGATAAAATCCGAAAATCAGCTGCCTTATTACATCCAGAGGCGACTGATCCTGAATGATGATGCTTATGACAGCTGCAGAAAGGATGCTCAGGCTCATGGAAATCCGGACATTTATCCGCATGAGTGAAAAAATAATTATTATGACGGCAGGAATCAGTACAGGCCATGCTATATCAAAGCTTGCATTAATGTCAGAGAAAATCCCTGCCTGCTCATAGACAAGAGGCTGACTAAGAGAGAATATCCCGTACAGTATTACGGTTATTATGAACGGCAGCACAGAGCTTTCGAACATGTTCCTTATGTTCGTGAACAGCTCGGTATCTGTAAGGCTTGCAACCAGGCTGGCGCTTGAAGACATCGGAGAGCATCTGTCTCCGAAATAGGATCCGGATATTATCGCTCCTGCCGCAAGATTCACATCGACATTTCCGCCCTTGGCCATTACTATCAGAGCAATTCCCACGGTACCTACAGTCCCGAGCGAGGTGCCAAGCAGAAAAGATGTGGCAGCTGTTATGAGGAATGCATATATTATGAAATAGTCCGGATTCATGATCTTTATCCCATAATAAACTATGGCAGGCACGGTTCCCGAAGCCATCCAGACAGAAGTAATGGCCCCTATCAGTATGAATATCCTTAGCACTACAAAGGCCTTCCTGCTTCCTTCGTATGACATGGAAAGTATGTCCCTGGCAGAAAACCCTCTCTTCAGTGATATGACAGAAAAAATGAGAAAGCTGAGTATGAGGGGAATCCCTACGAATATGCTGTTGCTCACAGAGTAAATCAGTGCTGAAAAGCTTATGATCATTCCGGCTGCTATATCCATTCTATGGTCTCCTTTTCAGGTTGTTATGTATAGTTATCGCTTTTAGTTTTATGTTAATACAAATGCGGTGATTGCGCAATGAAAAATGACACAAGAATATTATTTTTTTTGAAAGCTTGCACAATTTTGAATATAAGGTTAATATAATATTGTCACAATAAACAAAGTCGAAGGGAGATCGATATGAAAAAGTACGTAGATTACATAGTTAAGCAGGCAACACAGCTGCTGTCCATAGACAGCCCATCAGGATTTACTGAGGAAGTAACAAATTATCTTATGAAAGAATTCGCAGATATAGGTTACGAATCATACAAAACCGTAAAAGGCGGAGTTATGGCTGAGATACCTGGAAAGAAAAAAGCTGATGCTGTGATGCTGGATGCCCACGTGGATACGCTCGGAGCTATGGTGGCAGAGATAAAATCAAATGGAAGACTCAGATTAGCAGCCGTTGGAGGTCTAAACGCCAATAATGTCGAAACTGAGATATGCAGGATACATACAAAATCAGGACAGATTTATGAAGGCACGTGCCAGCTGATCAATGCCTCTACTCACGTAAACGGAGAATACAGCAACATAAAGCGCAGTTTTGACACTGTCGAGATAGTGATTGATGAAAAAACATCTTCGAAGGAAGAGACCAGGAAGCTGGGCATAAGCAACGGAGACTATGTATGCTTCTCGCCAGCTACAAGAATCACTGAAAGCGGATATATAAAGAGCCGTTTTCTCGATGACAAGCTGAGCGCGGCAATACTTCTTGGATATGCTAAGTACCTCAAGGATGAGAAAATTGAGCCGGAAAGGACTGTGTTCCAGCACTTTACTGTATTTGAGGAGGTAGGACACGGCGCGAGCGCATCGGTTCCTGAAAACGTAAAGGAAATACTGTCAGTCGACATGGGCTGTGTAGGAGAAGGGCTTGAATGCACTGAGCACGAGGTATCCATATGCGTGAAGGACAGCGGAGGTCCATATCACTACGATATAGTAAAGGCCCTCATAGGAGCGGCAGAAAAAGCTGGTATAGGATATGCTGCTGACGTATATCCGTTTTATGCATCAGATGTAGATGCTACGCTCAAAGCTGGCTTTGACTTCAGGCATGGACTCATAGGACCAGGAGTATATGCATCTCACGGATATGAAAGAAGCCATATGGATGGAGTGGAAAACACGCTGAAGCTTCTGATTGAATATCTGAAATAGGAATTGAAATAGATGTCTTAACGTGTTAAAATGATAGTACATCCGAAAAGGCAAACCATTTGAAAGAATGGGACGCAAAACTAAAGGGCCTCACTCCTTATAAGGAGCTGGCAGCCAGTTGCCGAAGAGAAATATCTCTTCCTGCGCATTCGAGATGAATTCAGAGGAGACCGTATCAGAGCCATTTTCAGCCGCTGTGACTATGAAGTTCATGGAGCATGAGTACAACATAGTACTTGATGAGCTCGGAGGAGTAATACTTGTTGAGGGACCTGACGCAGAGCTTGCAGCATCGCTTGTGGAGTAGGGAAAATCGCTTGATGAATCAATAAAGCTGCTTGGAATAACTCCTGGAAAAGTACGTCTTATCGAGAAGCTTGCTGCTTCAGGCACACAGGAAATCAAATACGAAGACTGGGCAACCAAGTCTGTTAAGGAAATCATGTCTGCTACAAAAACAGTAAAGACGGAAAGCCTTAAAGCAGGAAAATCCGTGATTCAGAAGGATTCAAAAGTACAGGCAAAGTCGGAAAAAGCAAAGCCGGAAAAAGTAAAGCCGGAAAAATCAAAGACAGAAAAACCAAAAGCTGAAAAAGCAAAGCCATCCAGCGCAAAAGTACAGTCAAAGGCAAAAGGAAAATAAATTCAACAGAGTAAAATTGCAGCTGCCCCCGTGAAAACACGGAGGCAGCTTTTTAGCGCGTTAAATTATCTTGAAGTCACGAATCTCACCTCAAGCCTGTCAGGTCTTGAATAGCTCTCGGTATACTCAACCAGGTTTCCAGAACTGTCGTAGCCAAATATCTCGATATGATTGACTATATTTTCATCGGTGAGTCGAAGATGAGAGCTCATTTTCCTGTCTGCACTCATCATTGTCATGGTTTCCCTGAAATTACAGGGAAGGTGATTCTTGGATGCCATGTAGTCATAAAGAGATACTCTTTCAAAATTATATCCGGCGATGTCTGGAAAGAATTTCAGCGGCAGATAGGTGTACTCTATGGCAAGTGGCTCACGGTTTCCATAACGGATACGGTGGATTCCGTATATCGGTTCATCTGGATTCAGGCCGAGCTTGTGTGAAAAATACCGGGATCCCTCTATCTTCCCTGTGCACAGCAGCTTGTTTGATATCTCGATTCCGAAATTCCTCACAAGTGATGTAAAGCTGGCATTTTCAGATTCATTTAGTACTCCGAGCGCAACCTTGTTGCTTTCAGCTTTCTTAACAAAAGTGCCCTTTCCCTGTATCCTCGTGAGATATCTTCGCTTTACAAGGCTTTCGATCGCATTTCTAACAGTCTGTCTGCTCACTCCATAAATCTGTGAGAGGCTTCTTTCACTCGAAATCATCTCCCCCGGGAGATACTCCTGTCTTTCGATACGGTCAATAATTATATCTTCTATATCAGCAGATGTTATTTTTTCTTTACTCATAAATCCTCACTTTCAGGCATATGATCTTATTCTGATAATTTTCTTATGAATGCAAATCTCTCCATCCTCATTATATTCTCAAAGAATATGACAAGTTTTCCTGTATTGTCATAAACAAATCCCTTATGCTTCATCACGGGGGTTCCTAGCTCAGTATCAAGCAGCTGAGATTCGGTTTCATTGGTATATACCAGCGTTATTTTCTGGGTTGAGTTTTCTATGTCATGCTTGAGATATTTCTTCAGGACTTTAGAGGTGGAGTGCAACATCAGTTCATCTTTTGAAAGCTTCGTGACGGCATCGCATGGAATATGGGAAATTTCAATTTCAACTGGTATGGTATTTTCCATAACTAATTTTGTGATCCGGAATATTTCGCTTCCTCTGGGAAGGAGCATTTTCTCTGATAGCCGTGGATCGCAGTGGATGATTTCAAATGAATGAAGCTTGTATTCCAGAGTGGAAACATCTTCGTAATAGTCGTGGCTGAATGGATTTGTGTATTTGATTATTCTGGGTTTCTCAACAAAATACCCTTTTCTTTCCTCGGATCTTATTATCCGCTCCTGAACCAGTATGCCGAGTGCGCTTCGGACAGTCTGCCTGTTGACGCTGAAAAGCTCTGAAAGAGCCCTCTCTGAAGGCAGCTTGTCGCCTGGCATGTAACCCTCGCTGGACAGTATGTGTTCAATTTCTTTTGCAATTGTTATATCAAGCGTAAGTAGATTTTTTCGCATCTTCAGCCCTCGTGTTTTTGAAATTTTGGAATTTTATATAAATTGATTATAAACTCATTTTTAAAGCGAGTCAATGGGACCGAAATGTTCCCTAAAGGCTCTGATATGTCCAAGTTGTAATAATATTCTAAAAATTGAAAATTAAATATTGCATTCTTGGGATTATACTGGTATATTAATTATAAAAAGTGGTTGAGAAAATACTGATGCTCAGAATTAGGACCTCGGGTAGGAAATCTGAGTCGTTTATCAAAGAGGTGAAAAAATGTCTGAATCGATTGTATCATTAATTGATGTTGAAAAGAGTTTTGGAAATAATAAGGTAGTAAAGAAGATGAACATAGAGATAAAGGAAGGCGAATTTCTTACTCTGCTGGGACCGTCTGGCTGTGGAAAAACCACTACATTAAGGATGATAGCAGGATTTGAAGAAGCTACTTCCGGGATCATAAAAGTTCAGGGCGAGAGGGTTGAGGATAAGGAGCCTTTCGAGAGAGATGTAAATACGGTATTTCAGAATTATGCGCTGTTTCCTCACATGAGCGTCTTTGACAATATCGCATACGGTCTCAAAATCAAGAAGAGGCCAAAGGAAGAGATATCGCTCAGAGTAAATGCCATGCTGGATCTCGTGCAGCTGAGAGGTTATGAAGGCAGAAAGCCTGATGCGCTTTCCGGAGGACAGAAGCAGAGAGTAGCCATCGCAAGAGCACTTATAAATGATCCAAAGGTGCTGCTGCTTGACGAGCCTCTCGGAGCGCTGGATCTGAAGCTCAGAAAGCAGATGCAGGTAGAGCTCAAGCGCCTTCAGAAAAAGCTTGGGATAACGTTCGTATATGTTACTCATGACCAGGAGGAAGCGCTCACTATGAGCGACAGGATAGCGGTAATGAATGAGGGTATAATTGAACAGCTGGCATCGCCTATGGAAATATATGACAGGCCGCTGACTAAATTCGTTGCAGGATTCATAGGAGAGTCCAATATATTCGATGGAAAGGTTACTGGATCTGCAAATGGGATTATCGAGGTCGAGACGCATGCCGGAACTGTAAGAGTAAAAGGGGAAGGTTTTGAAAAAGGGGAAGCTATCCATGTTTCAATAAGGCCGGAGTACATAAAGGTGAGCAGGGATAATGCAGAGGAATTTGATCTCAGGGGAACCGTCAAAGATTTCATATATATGGGAACTGTCGTAAAAACCTCAGTCGATCTCAAGGACGGCACAGAGATAAAGTACTCAAGATTTGAAAAGGATGATGATTTCAGAGAAGGAGACACGCTAAGTGTTTACTGGAATCCTGAAAGAGCTGTTGCAATAAAAGCTGTGAAATAGTCTGGAGGATGAAATGAATCGAAAAAACAATTTTAAGAAAAATACGCTTCCTGCGATTGCCATGGCCGGTCCGGTGTCGCTGTGGATGATACTTTTCGTAGCGCTTCCGATGCTCTTTATAATATACATAAGCTTCATGTCCAGAGGAGTTTTTGGGGACGTGGTCTATGAGTTTTCGACTGACAGCTACAAGACGCTTCTGGACAGCGTATATTTCAAGGTAATAGTAAAATCAATAAGAGCAGCGTTTATAACTACTGTGCTCTGTCTGCTGGCAGGGTATCCATTCGCATACTACATAGCAAAACAGCCCAAAGAGAAGGCGTCAAAGCTGATAATGCTCATAATGATACCGTTCTGGACGAACTCCCTGATGAGGCTCAACAGCTGGCTGCTCCTGTTTCAGACGAGCGGTCCTGTAAACAGCATCCTTCAGAGTACGGGAATAGTAGATGCTCCAGTGGGATTCGTATATACAGACGGACTCGTAATGCTTGGTATGATAACCAACATGCTGCCGTTTGCGGTGCTGCCTATGTACAGCTCCATAGAAAAGCTCAGCAAGTCTCTTCTTGAGGCATCTGCGGACCTTGGGGCATCAAGGCGGGAAACCTTCTTCAATATAACTCTGCCGCTGACATTCCCGGGGATATTTTCTTCGATAATACTGGTATTCATACCTTCGCTTGGAATCTATACCGTAACTGACATGCTTGGAGGAGGAAAAGTACTCTACATAGGTAACATAATCAAGAATCAGTTCGGCGCGATAAGAAACTGGCCTCTGGGGGCAGCGCTTTCAGTGCTTCTTATTGTAATCACGGGACTTCTTATCTTCATATATACCAGATTTGCAAAAATAGAAGATATGGAGGTAGTGTAGATGAGCCTTTCAAAGAAGCAGAAAAGACAGAGAAGAGAAGACATAATTGGAGCGCTCTACTCCATCCTCATATACTCGGTGCTCTATATACCGGTGCTGGTAATGATGATATTCTCTTTTAATGATCAGAGATACAATTATTACTGGAACGGCTTCACGACGCAGTGGTATTCAAAGCTGTTCAGCAACTCGGCTGTAATCGGCAGCCTCTGGTACTCCGTCATAATAGCGGTGCTGGCGACGGTGATATCCGTTACCATAGGAACCATAGGAGCGCTAGGATTGAGGAAATATGAGTTCAGGGGAAGAAAGTTCATAAACAATATGCTGTACATCCCCATAATAGTACCGGAGATAGTAATGGCGGTAGCGCTTCTGATAATATTCATGAAGATAGGCATCGCTCTTGGTATGGGCACTATACTTATTGGTCACTGCACGTTCTGCATACCTTATGCAGTCGTGACCATAAAGGGGCGTATAAGCGGAGACGGATACAGTATGGAAGAGGCGTCCATGGATCTTGGCGCAAACAGGATACAGACCTTCCTGAGAGTAACTCTTCCAAGCATAATGCCAGGAGTCATGAGTGCGGCATTCCTGTCATTCACGCTATCCATAGATGACGTAGTAATGAGCAATATGCTCGCCGGAGCCAAGAACTCGACCCTTCCGGTGCTGATACTTTCCATGAACAAGACAGGGGTGACTCCCGACGTAAACGCACTCACAACAATCATGATTCTAATCATTGTAGCGGCAATGATCCTGAATAATTCAATCAAGCATGCGTTAAACAAGCGCAATAAAAAGGAGGCAGAAATATGAAGAAACTGATTTCATTATTACTTACCATGGCGATGTCCATGGCACTTCTCACAGGCTGCGGAGGATCAGACAGCGGAGCATCAGAGGAGACGACTGAGGCGGCGGCGAGCACAGAGCTTAACATTTACATGTGGCAGCAGTACATATCTGATGATCTTATCGCAAAATTTGAGGAAGAGAACAACTGCAAGGTCAATCTTTCTTATATGAGCGACAATGCAGATGCCATCACAAAGCTAACTGCAGGCGGAGGCCAGGAATATGACCTTATCATGACATGCGATGCATACATGGAATCGCTTGTGGCAGGAGACTATGTTGAAAAGATAAATTTTGACAATGTTCCAAATGCATCAAACATCAATGAGTCATACTGGACAGCAAAAGAATACTGCGTGCCTTACCTTATGAACTACATATATGTAGTATATAACAAGGACACATGCCCGGTAGAAATCAAGAGCTACAATGACCTTATAAATCCAGCTCTCAAGGGACAGATAGCTTCGATAGACGGAGCGAGAAATCTCTTCCCTATAGCGCTTGTTGCACTTGGATATGATCCAAACTCTACTGAGGAAAGTGAAATAGCAGAGGCTTACGAATGGCTTGTAAAATACAATGAGAACGTTGTGGCATACGGAAACGCAGAGCAGAACCTTACAAACGGAACGGCTTCAGTAGCCTTCACTTACGATGGAAATGCTTCATGGGCAATGGCTGAGCTTGGAGAAAAGAACAATCTTGTAATAGCTGATTTTGAAAATGATCCTGTACAGCTTGGCTTTGACCTTTATGTAGTGCCAAAGGGAGCAAAGCATGTAGACCTTGCAGAAAAGTTCCTGAACTACATCTGTGATCCTGAGGTTATGGCAGCAAACCTTGTTGAATATCCATACTCATGTCCAAACGATGCAGCAGTGGAAGCGGCATCAGACACTTATAAAAATGACCCTGCAAGAGACTTCGACTACAAGCAGAACGTATTCTTCCAGGAAGATGTCGGAGAGGCGATCACAATATACAATGATTACTATCAGAAGCTGAAGGTAGGCGAATAATTCAGACTATAGCTTGAGGAGACGGAAATAATGTTAAAATTTGACGAACAGAAACAGCTCGACAGCGTAAATGGAGCATTGGCGCTGAGAGGACAGATAGAATCGATCGTAGATGATATCTGCAAAAAAGGCTACAGGAACATCTGCTGGCTGGGCATAGGAGGCACTTATGCTTCATGTCTTCAGGCAGAGATCCATATGAAGGAAAGATCAGGCATAAACTTTTATGTAGAAAATGCAGCAGAGTACCTCGTTACAGGAAACAGAAAGGTAGGAGAAGGAACGGTAGTCATAATTTCTTCTGTTACAGGAAGCACTTCTGAGATGGTTGACGGGGTAAGAAAGGCTCAGGAAGATGGAGCAGTTGTCATCGGATTCGTGGACGTGGCTGATACAAAGCTCGCGAAGATGGTGGATCATCTGATTTCATTCCCGCTCAATGAGCAGCTCAAGTTCTTCATGACAGCTGACAGGTTCATGTACAATGCAGGAGAATTTGATGAGTATAATGAGCTTTACTCAGAGCTCGAGCAGCATCTTGCCGCAGCGCTTGTCGAGGTGGAAAAGTCCGCTGACGAGCTGGGACAGAGAATAGCTCAAAAACATATGAATGACAGCATACATTACTTTGTCGGAGCAGGAAATCAGTATGGAGCGACATACTCCTATGCAATGTGCTACTGGGAAGAGCAGCACTGGATAAGGACTAAATCAATACACAGCGCAGAATTCTTCCACGGGATGTTTGAAATAATAGACAGAGACACTGCAGTTACAGTGTTCGTAGGCGAAGATTCTCAGAGGGCCCTCAGCGAGAGAGTTGCCAGATTCCTGCCAAGGATATGCGCAAACTATAACATAATCGATACAAAGGATTATGAGCTCAAGGGAATAAGCGAGAAGTTCAGAGGCCATCTGTCGCATCTTCTGATGAGAGTAATAACCAACAGAGTGGATGTCCATATAGAGAGGCTGAACTGCCATCCAATGGAGATAAGAAGATATTACAGACAGCTGGATTATTAACACAGCTGATTCAGATCAACCTGTTTCAGGAGGCAGGCTGCTTCAGATTACGAAGCAGTCTGTCTTTACAATTGAAGGAGGAAAAAATGAAAATAGGAATGTTCACATCGGGATATCAGAGAAATGACATCGAAGATATCTTCAGGGATGCAAAAAGATTTGGATATGATTACATAGAGCTCTGGGGAGCCAGGCCTCATGCCTACCCATATGACCTCAAAAGAGGAGGGAAGGAGGAGCTGCGCAGGCTGATTGATAAATATGAGATCCCGGTAAAGGCATATACTCCTGAGCACAACGCATATCCATACAACTACATGGCAGGAGACGAGCATCAGTGGAGAGACTCCATAGACTATCTCAGGACGGCGATAGACATGGGAAGCGAAATCGGAGCGGATTTTACGATAATATCGGCCGGGCATGCAGGATACGATGCGACACGAAGCCAGAAGTGGGAAAGGCTGACCAGAAGCATAAGAGAGCTTGCAGACCATGCGCAGGAAAGAGAACATATGCTTCTCATTGAGGCGCTCACGCCATTTGAATCAAATGTATGTACATCATCAGATGATCTGTGTGATATAATCAGCTACATAGATTCTCCGTGGCTGGGAGCAATGTGCGACATAGTTCCTCCTTATGTGCAGCATGAGAGCATAATGAGCTGCTTCAAAAAGCTGGGCAAGAGCCTGAAACATCTCCATATAGTGGACAGTGACGGAAAAAGCGATACGCATTTCCTTCCAGGTGAAGGAAATATTCCGCTAAGAGAGCTGCTGATGGAGATAGAAGACTATGGGTATCAGGGAAGTGCTACTATAGAGCTGGTAACGGCATACATAAATGAACCTTCACTTTATGCAAGAAGAGCGATTGACAGTTTCAGAGATATTTACAGATAAGCGAGGAATATATGGAAAGAAAGATAAGGATAGCGGCAGTAGGAGATAACTGCATGGACGTATATAAAAGCACAGGCGAGGCTTATCCGGGGGGCAATCCGGTAAACGTGGCCGTCTACGTGAAACGTCTGGGCGGAGACTCTTCATATACGGGAGCAGTAGGCACTGATGAATATGGGGAGAGGATGATAAAGGCAATATCGGAAAAGGGCGTAGATACCTCGCACATAAAGATTCTTGAGGGAAGCACCGCAGTCACTCATGTTGAGCATGAAGACGGCGACAGAATACTTGGGGACTATGAAGAAGGCGTGATGGCGGACTTCAGGCTGGATGAGGAGGACATTGATTTTCTCGCCGGCCATGACCTGGTCGTGAGCGGAATATGGGGAATGATAGAATCAGATCTTCACAGGATTAAGGAAAGAAATGTCCCTGTGGCCTTTGACTTTGCGGACAAGCCGGAACACGAGATAACAAAGAAGGCGCTTCCTTTTGTCGACTACGCGTTTTTCTCATATGATGCAGGCAGTGAGCAGGAGCTTCATGATTTCATGAAATCAGTTAAATCTGCAGGCCCCCAGATAGTAATAGTTACAAGAGGAGAAAAGGGAAGCCTGGCATATGATGGAATTGAATTTACGGAATTTGGGATCATAGAATGTAAAGTAGTAGATACCATGGGCGCAGGTGACAGCTATATTGCAGGTTTCCTCATGGGGCTGCTCAGTGGCCTCTCCATAAGGCAGTGCATGGAGATGGGCGCAAAAAGCAGCAGCGAGACCATAGGCTATCATGGAGCCTGGTAAGAAGATGCAAACTCAGCCCTGAGCTGTCCGCAGGCTGCATTTGATGAAGAGCCGAACACCCTTCTCATGGTTACCGGGATGCCTTTTTTCTTGAGAATGTCGTAAAAAGCCATTATCCTTTCATCGGAGCTTTTTGAAAAATCATGATTCTGGGTCTCGTTGTATGGGATGAGGTTTACATGACATTTCCTGCCGTTCATTAGCCTTGCGAGCTCGTGTGCGCATTCAGGGGTGTCGTTTAT
>SAAM01000033.1 GCA_009929415.1 Clostridia bacterium
TCACTCTTTACCTTGTATTCCCCTTTTATCTGCTTTTCAACCAGCTGGCTGTCAAGATAAAGCTCCACACTGTCGTAACCCATGCCAAGTGCAGCTTTGAGAGCTTCGAGCACAGCGGTATATTCAGCAGCATTATTTGTAGCTATGCCAATATTCATTCCGCATTCATAAACCGTACTTCCATCCTCTGCCTTTATGACATATCCTATAGCCGCTTTGCCAGGGTTTCCTCTCGATCCTCCATCAGTGAATATTACTGCCTTCATACGCTTCTCCCGTCTTATCTGTATTCAAATGGATTTACATCTGCGCCGGATTCTATGATGTCTATATCGCCGAGCTCCGTGATGCTGCGCCTGATGAATCTGCTCATGGCCTGAGGAAATACCTTTTCAGTATCAAAATGACCCGCGTCAAGCACATTGATCCCTTTTTCCTTCAGCTCCAGTGCGTAATGATACTTAAGATCTCCAGTTATGAAAAGCTGTGCTCCGTTTGATACTGCGATATCGATGTACTCACTTCCGCTTCCTGTAACAAGGGCCACCCTTGATATCTTTTCATCCGTATTTCCTGTAAATCTGAGGGTTTCTATATTCATGACTGACTTTATATGACTGATGTAGTCTTCTATCGAGGTTTCTTCAATATCAAATATCCTGCATATCGCATGCTCTTCCTGCGGAGATTTTATCATTGTGATGTTTTTTCCTCCAATAAGCTCAGCGACATAATCATTAAGTCCGCCGTCCAGGGCATCAAAATTGGTATGAGCCGCGTAAAATGCAATGTTATTTCTTATGAGCTCAAATACGAGGTTGTCGCCTTCGCTGCTGACTATCTTTTTAAGCCCGGAAAATATCAGCGGATGATGGCTTATTACAAGATCTGCTTTTTCCTCAAGCGCAAGCTTCATTACATCTCCCGTGAGCTCCAGAGTCAGAAGTATCTTCTTTATTTCTGCATCACGGTCTCCAATCAGAAGTCCCACGTTGTCCCAGGATTCTGCAATGTCTGCTCTGAGCTTTCTGTCAAGTATTTCCGATATCTCTCTAAGTTTCATAAAAAACCTCCTGTCAGTCGAGTTTTCTCAGTACCTCATCCAATGATTCTATTTTTCTGAGCACTTCTTTGTATCTTTCGCCGATATTGCCGCTTTCTGTAATCTCCAGTTTTTCTTTTATCTTGTGCTGTTCTTTAAGCTTGTAACCTATCAGCTCTCTCAGAAGCGCTTTGCTTTCACTGCCCGCGTCAGACATTATGAGCTCTCCGAGTTCGAAGACAATGTCATCCCTGACATAAGCCGCCTGTTCGCTGCCTCTACTGCCTGCTTTCGCTTTTATTATATGATATATCCTGCCATCTGCCTTTGCAAGCTTTTCAGCTGTTATTTCAAAGCCGTTTTCATGGAAATATCTTCTGACTGATTCAGGTGACTGTACCGGCTGAACGATTAAATCTATGCTGTTTTTCCTTATATAATCAAGTCTTTTGTCTATGAGTTCCGAAATGAGGATTCCTCCCATCCCGGCAATCACTATCGTATCTATTTTGTCATTTTCTCCTATGACCTCCAGTCCGGATCCAAGCCTTGTTTCTATGCTCGATTCCAGCTTTTGCTTTGCAACTTCCTGAGCAGCCTTTGCGAGAGAGCCTCTGCTTACGTCCGATGCTATCGCGGCCTTTATCTTTCCGCTTTTCACAAGATAGACAGGAAGATATCCGTGATCTGTTCCTACATCGAGCAGAGTGCCCTGTCTGTCTACCATTTCTGCTATTGATTTTAGTCTTTCATCTATCATATTGTTCCCCTGTAATTTATAAGACCTATTACCAAGCTGATCTCAATAACAGGTCTGTTTTCTATACTATCTTATTCGTCCAGTCTTCTATATTCCATACTTCATCTACTATATCTTCATAGAACTCAGGCTCATGGGATACCAGCACTACAGTTCCCTTGAATTCCTTTATGGCTTTCTTCAGCTCATCTTTTGCATCAACATCGAGATGGTTGGTAGGCTCATCCAGAACAAGGAAATTTATGTCTTTTAGAAGAATCTTGCAAAGCCTTACCTTTGCGTTCTCTCCACCCGAAAGTACCATCATCTGGCTGGTTATATGCTCATTTGTGAGTCCGCATCTTGCGAGCTCATTCCTTACCTCGTGATTTGAGAGATTAGGATACGCAGTCCATACTTCCTCGAGCGCGGTATTTCTGTTTTTCTTTGAGTCTTCCTGCTCAAAGAATCCATACTCAACGTGCTGTCCGAACTTTACAGACCCGCTTACCGGCTTCAGGAGTCCAAGCATGGTCTTCAGAAGAGTAGATTTTCCGAGTCCGTTTACACCCTTTATTGCTATTTTTTTATTTCTTTCCACTACAAAAGAAACTGCTTTTGTAAGCGGTTCGTTATATCCTATTACGAGGTCTTCTGCCTCAACAATAAACTTTGAAGGCGTCCTTGCTTCTTTGAATGAGAACGTAGGCTTTATCTTTTCTTTAGGCTTCTCTATCATGTCCATCTTCTCAAGCTGCTTCATGCGGCTCTTCGCTCTTCCCGTAGTGGATATCCTCGCCTTGTTTCTGGCAATGAAGTCCTCCAGCTTTTCGACTTCCTTCTGCTGTTTTTCATATGCCTGCTCATGCTGTCTCTTTTTAAGGTCATAAAGCCTTTCAAATTCGTCATAGTTTCCTACGTATCTTGTAAGGCTTCCATCTTCAACGTGATATATTATGTTAGTTACGTCATTTATGAAAGGTACGTCATGAGATATCAGTATGAATGCATTCTCATAATTGTTCAGGTACTTCTTAAGCCACTCGATGTGCTCGAAGTCAAGATAGTTCGTAGGCTCGTCAAGGAGCAGTATTGTAGGGTTCTTGAGAAGGAGCTTGGTGAGAAGAACCTTAGTCCTCTGGCCTCCGCTCAGCTCGTTTACAAGGCTGTCAAGTCCGATTTCCCTGAGCCCCAGTCCGCCCGCGACTTCTTCTATCTTGGAGTCTATTATATAGAACCCTCCGTCATCAAGGATAGTCTGGATTTCCGCAGCTTCTTCCATCATCTTGTCCATTTCCTCAGGGCTTGCCTCAGCCATATCCTCATAAAGCTTGAGCATCTCCTGCTCCATGCTGTACATCTCGTCAAATGCGCCTCTGAGAGTATCTCTTATTGTGGTACCGTCCTTGAGGGAAGCATGCTGGTCAAGATAGCCAACCGTAACGTGGCTCGACCATGTCACCTCACCCTGGTCAGGCATAAGGTTTCCCGTTATTATATTCATGAATGTGGATTTTCCTTCACCGTTTGCCCCGATCAGAGCAACGTGTTCCCCTTTTAAAAGCCTGAATGAAACATCTTCAAGTATTACTCTCGATCCAAATCCATGACTTACATTTTTTACTATTAAAACGCTCATATATTCTCCTGTGTCCTTTTAAGCTTATTCTTCAACATAACCAATATATGGGAGATTTCTGTATTTCTCTCCGCAGTCTATTCCATATCCTACAACGAATTTATCAGGAATCTCGAATCCCGTGAAGTCTGCAACTACATCACAGGTCCTTCTCTGAGGCTTGTCGAGAAGCGTACAGATTTTAAAGCTCTTGCAGCCTTTTCTCTGGAAATAGTCTCTCAGATAGTTCATTGTAAGCCCTGTGTCTATTATGTCCTCTACTATGAGCACATTCTGTCCCTCTACGACTGCATCCACGTCCTTGATTATCTTTACGACTCCGGAACTCTTTGTAGACATTCCATAGCTCGAAACCATCATAAAATCAAGTATGACATCGTTTTTTATCTCTCTCATGAGATCAGTCACGAACACGCAGGCACCTTTAAGTACTCCTACAATAACAATATCTTCGTCCCCAAAGCATTCTTCGATTTCAGAAGCAAGCTCTCTGACTCTTGAGGCTATCTCTTCCTTTGAATAAAAAATTCCTGCAATATTGATATCCATTGTTTACTCCTCTTATAATAATCTAAAATTTATACATATTTATTCTTCATGTGATCTTTTTTTAGTAAGCACACTGGTAATTTCTCCATATATGTCAGATGCATATTCGTCCCAGCTGGCACATATGGACTTTGCAGTTTCTGCGGTAGGTACCTCGAGATTCAGGGTTATGAAAGGCTTTCCCTTGTTTATCAGCTGTAGCGTTACCTCGGAATTTCCAGTCTCATTGTTTTTCCTGTATTCAGCCTTGATTTCCTTGTATCTGTTGAATTTTGCAAGGTTCTCATCAAGATATCTCTCTATCTTTTTCCTGTCCTGTCCAAGCATCCTGTTATCAAAATAATCAAGTACCGATTTTCCTCTTTCAGTTATTTCATAAAATTCGTTTCTCTCAACTATTTTCTTTGAGATGAAATCGGATTTTTCAAGCTCAAACATATATTGCTGCAAAGGAAAATATTCTATTATATCCGTTTCCATGAATGTCTGAGTAATATTGAGATTGGAAAACGGTTCATCTACTTTGTCAAGCAAAAATAAAATATACAGTTTACTTTTTGTAAGTTCTTCATCTGTCTTTCCATACATAGAATATCCCTCACATCCTTCTATATTTTTTCAAAATCTGCGCATTTGCACACCTTAATATTATATCACAGAACCTATCATGTTAGTTATCATTTTAGAATATATTTTAAATAAAAAAGAGCAGAATATGATATCTGCTCTTAAAATTTATTATCTGAGTCTAAATCAATCTCCAGTATATTATACCAGATTTATCTTGCCTCTGTATACGAAGCCTTTTTCAAGATCGAGACTTATCATTTCTCCATCACTTATATTCTCAGTGATGTTTTTGGCTCCTACGATAACTGGTATTCCAAGGCTTACCCCTACAACGGCAGCATGACTTGTAAGTCCGCTTTCTTCCACTACGATTGCAGAAGCTCTCTGGACTTTATCCATGAAATCCTTGTCAGTGAATTTGCCAACGAATATATCTCCATCGTCAAATCTGTCCTCAACAGAACTTATTATTCTTGCAACACCAGATATGCTGCTGTTTCCTATTCCAACTCCTCTTCCTACGACATCTGTCACGAGATGAACCTTTATGAGGTTTGTCGTTCCAACTTCGCCTACAGGAACTCCAGCTGTTATTACAACTGTATCTCCCGATTTCACGAAATCAGCCTTTAGAGAAAGTTCGACAGACTGTTCAAACATCTCATCAGTAGAATTTACAGGAGTTCCCATAACAGTTACTACTCCCCATACAAGAGACAGCTGTCTCATAACCTCAGGAGTGCTTACAGCTGCTATGATAGGAGCCTGTGGCCTGTAGCTCGAAACCGATCTTGCAGTGTAGCCTGAGCTTGTTGCCGTTATCACCGCATTCGCGCTTATGTCGACTGCAAGAGTGCAGGATGCATGGCTTATGGCATTGGTTATAGACCAGTCTCTGAGCGACAGCCTGTTTCTCAGGATGCTTACATAGTCAAGAGTGTCTTCTATTCTTACAGCTATTCTTGCCATTGTCTGAAGCGTCTCCACAGGATATTTTCCGGCAGCAGTCTCTCCAGAGAGCATTATCGCGTCTGTTCCATCATAGATTGCATTTGCAACGTCCGTTACCTCTGCTCTCGTCGGTCTTGGGTTCCTTATCATGGAATCAAGCATCTGAGTAGCTGTTATTACCGGTTTTGCAAGGAAGTTGCACTTTCTAATTATCATTTTCTGAACTATTGGAATCTCTTCAGTAGGTATTTCCACTCCGAGGTCGCCTCTCGCAACCATTATTCCGTCTGAAACCTTGAGGATTTCATCGATATTATCTACACCTTCCTGATTCTCAATCTTTGATATTATCTGTATATGCTCGCCATTATTGATCTCAAGGATTTCCCTTATAGCCATTACATCTGACGCCTTACGTACAAATGATGCCGCTATAAAGTCTATTCCGTTCTTTATTCCAAATATTATATCGTCCTTATCCTTCTGTGTTATTGCAGGAAGGTTTATTATTACTCCAGGTACGTTTACTCCTTTGTTGTTTTTTACGACTCCTGCATTCTCAACCTCGCAGATTATATCGTTTCCTTCTACCTTCTCTACAACAAGGCTTATAAGACCGTCGTCTATAAGGATCCTGTTTCCAGGCACGACATCATTTATAAGGCCCTTGTATGATATTGTACATCTTGTATTATCGCCCATTACTTCGTCCATGGTTATAACAAACTTCTGGCCCTCTTCGAGATTTACCTCAGGATCAGTAAATTTGCCTGTTCTTATTTCTGGTCCTTTTGTGTCAAGCAGTATAGCCACCGCTGGCTTTACCTCTTCACGAACGCTCTTTATGGTGTCTATTCTCGCCTGATGCTCTTCATGGCTTCCATGAGAAAAATTGAGCCTGCACACATTCATCCCTGAAAGCATGAGCTCCTTAAGTACTTCTGGAGATTCACTCGCTGGTCCGATAGTGCATACTATTTTAGTTTTCTTGTTTAACATTTTGTTCTCCTTGCCTTATAAATAAAAAATAATACCTTATATAGACAGAATTTTTGAAAGCTCATGCATATCCCTGTCAAATACTCTTTTCTGATCAAGAGCTTCGTCTATATCCATGTCGAATATCCTGTTTTCCTTTATTCCAATCACTCTTGCTTTTTTGCCCTGCATAAGGCACTCTACCGCCATCGCACCCATTCTGCTCGCAAGTATCCTGTCCGAACCGCTTGGAGATCCGCCGCGCTGTATGTGTCCAAGTATGGTAGTCCTTGTTTCCATCCCTGTTTTTTCTGAAATCATTTCGCCAATGCTTGCCGCAGATGCAGCACCCTCAGCGACGATTATTATACTCTGGGTCTTGCCTCTCTGCTTGCTCTCTATGAGCTTCTTGCATATTTCATCGATATCATATTCAACTTCAGGAACAATTATGGCTTCAGCTCCCCCGCCAAGTCCTGCGTAAAGAGCTATATCTCCGCAGTTTCTTCCCATTACCTCTATTATGCTTACTCTTTCATGAGAAGAAGATGTATCTCTTAGCTTGCTTATAGCATCGAGAGCTGTGTTTACTGCAGTATCAAATCCTATGGTAAAATCAGTATATGCGAGGTCATTGTCTATAGTACCGGGGATTCCTATTGCCGGCACTCCTCTTTCACTCAGCTTCTGTGCTCCCCTGAAGCTTCCATCTCCTCCGATGACAACAAGACCGTCAATCTTGTATACATTGAGAACGTTTATGGCATCATTCTGGCCTTCTTCGGTCTTAAACTCCAGCGATCTCGCAGACTTGAGTATGGTACCTCCACGCTGTATGATATCTCCTACGCTTGATACTCCCATCTGGAACAAATCACCTTCCATAAGGCCCTTATATCCTCTCTGGATTCCATAAACCTCGATATTGTTGTATATTGAGTACCTGACAACTGCCCGCACGGCAGCATTCATTCCTGGTGCATCGCCACCACTGGTCAAAACTGCTATCCTCTTCATCCGAACCTCCATCGGGAACGTTTTCGCTCCCACATATGCATTTTTCATCCCACGAAAACGACTTATTCTTATTATAATAAAATTCTGTTTTCTTGTCATTAGTTTTTAAGAAATAATTTGAAAAATCATTTCAGCACAACATTATCCCTTCCAATCAGCCCCGAAAGCTGGTCAGCGATATCCTCGCTGTATGATATATATGAGTAGCGTTCAGACACGAAGCTCTTTTTTGATGAAGCATCAAAAAATTTGACACTGTCACCTCCGGGATTCTTTATGACCACTTTTTCAATTTCTCTGACTACAGGGTCATCAATGCTGTTGACTCTGAGATAGAGAGTCCTGCTTTCCCTGCTCTCGCTCAGACTTTCAATCTTCATTGCGATTATCTTTGCCTCATCATCTTCCTTGAGCTGGAGTCTTCCCTTTACAGTAACTACACTGTCTTTTTCAAGTGAAGCGGCACATGAATTGAGGACTTTGGGGAATACCACCACCTCTACCGTGCCATACTCGTCCTCAAGAGTCATGAAGAGCATCATCTCTTTTGTTTTTGTTGTCTTGTAGGTTTTTTCGGATATGAGACCTCCTACTACTACCATTGAATTATCTTCATACTGATACTGCTCATAGTCTTCCTGCATCTCCTTGAACATTAAAGTATTGTGAGATGCTATCCTCTTGAGTTTTTCCGTATAATCGCTGAGAGGATGTCCGCTGATATAAAGCCCCAGTACTTCCTTTTCCATCGCAAGCCTATCTTTTGTACCAAAATCAGCAACCTCAACTATGTCAACCGTTGATGAGGGCTCCTGCATGCTGTCGAAAAGCGATACCTGCCCCTCTATGTTATTTCTTCGCTCATTATTTGTACTGTCCCATATCTTCTCAAAATTAGCCATTAGTGTAGCACGATTCGGATTGACAGAGTCAAATGCGCCAGCCTTGAACAGACTCTCGACCAGCCTTTTGTTAACGTCCTGCCCGGAAACTCTCTTTACGAAGTTCTGGAGAGAGGTAAATTCGCCTCCCTTTTCTCTTTCGCTTACAATAGTTTCAACCGCATTTTCACCTACATTCTTTATTGCCGACATGGCAAACCTGATATTTCCATTTTCAACGCTGAAAGCCTTCATGCTCCTGTTTACATCAGGAGGAAGAACCTGTATGCCCAGCTCGTTGCACTCCTTTATATACTGAACCACCTTATCCGTATTGCCCATAATGCTTGTCATAAGAGCCGTCATGAACTCAACCTTGTAATGGGTCTTGAGGTATGAGGTTTGATAGGCAAGTACTGCATAGCACGCAGCGTGACTCTTGTTGAATGCGTATTTTGCAAAATCGATCATGTTGTCATATATCTTGTTTGCAGAAGAGGCCGGTATTCCGTTTCTTACGCAGCCTGATATCTCGACATTGCCTTCTGAATCAAGTTTTCCATTTACAAAGTACTCACGTTCCTCTTCCATAACATCCATTTTTTTCTTGCTCATGGCTTTTCTAACGAGGTCTGCCCTCGCATATGAATATCCTCCGAGCTCTCTTACCACCTGCATTACCTGTTCCTGATAGACCAGGATCCCATTAGTTACCTCCAGTATAGGTCTGAGTTTTTCGTGTATATACTCTATCTGGTCAGGATTGTTCTTGTTTTTTATATAGAGCGGTATGGATTCCATCGGGCCGGGCCTGTAGAGTGATATGCCCGCGATGATTTCTTCAAAGTCATCAGGTCTCAGCTCTTTAAGAAACTGCCTCATTCCTCCGCTCTCCAGCTGGAATACCCCCAGCGTGTTCGCCGAAGAGAGATTTTCATAAACCAGAGGATCGTCATACTTCATCTCAGAAAATACAATATTCCTTCCATGGTTGGCTTTTATCATTTTCAGGGAGTCCTGAATTACGGTGAGAGTCCGCAGACCCAGGAAATCCATCTTGAGCAGTCCCAGCTCCTCGAGAGTCGTCATGGGAAACTGAGTAGTGACAGAGTTCTGGTGCATATAAAGCGGAACATAGCTGTCTACACTGTCCTTTGAAATAACTACTCCTGCAGCATGAGTAGATGCATGCCTTGGAAGCCCTTCCACGCTCTTTGATATATCTATGAGTTCTTTTATCTCTGAGCTTGATTCATAGAGCTTTCTCAGATTAGGATTTACCTCCAGCGCTTTTTCTATCGTCATGCCTATGGCAAAAGGAATTTCCTTGGCAACCTTGTCCACGTCCTGATAGCTGACTCCAAGCACTCTTCCTACATCACGTATCGAAGCCCTGGCTCCAAGTGTACCGAATGTTATAATCTGAGCGACGTGGTCATCGTGATACTTCTGCTTTACATAATCTATAACCTGCTCTCGTTTTTCATAACAGAAATCTATATCTACGTCCGGCATGGAAATCCTGTCAGGATTAAGAAATCTCTCGAAGAGCAGAGAATATTCAATAGGATCCACATCCGTGATTTCAAGAGTATATGCTACTATAGATCCTGCTGCAGATCCTCTTCCCGGACCCACCATTATGTCATTGCTCTTGGCATAATAGATGAAATCCCATACTATGAGAAAGTACGCCACATAACCCATTTTTTCAATTACTCCAAGCTCAAACTCGAGCCTGTCAATGACTTCCTGAGAAGGCTGCGGATATCTTTTCTTCAGCCCTTTGTAGCAAAGCTCCCTTAGGAATTCAGAGGGAGTTTTTCCGTCTTCGACCTTGTATTCCGGAAGATGTATGGTGTCAAAGTCGAAATCCACCCTGCATCTCTGAGCTATTTTTACCGTGTTTTCAAGGGCACCTTCATAACCCTTGAACAGATCCTCCATTTCGTCAGGAGACTTGAGATAGAACTCATTTGTCTTGAATTCCATCCTGTGCTCATCCTGAAGCGTCTTTCCCGTCTGGATGCACATTAGTATCTCATGAGTCTTCCAGTCCTCTTTTGTAAGATAATGCACGTCATTAGTTGCGACCATAGGGATTCCGGTTTCTCTCGAAAGCTTCTGTATATACATATTTACCCTCGCCTGCTCAGGAATATCATGATCCTGAAGCTCAAGGTAAAAATTATCCCTTCCGAAAAGCTCAGAAAGCCTTTCAGCGGCAAGCTTTGCCTCAGGGTATTTTCCCTCCATGAGCCTTTGCGGTATTTCACCGGCAAGACACGCTGAGAGTGCAATTATCCCCTTGCTGTACTTTTTGAGAATCTCGTAATCCACCCTGGGCTTGTAATAAAACCCTTCAACAAAGCCTGCCGAAACTATCTTTATTAGGTTCTGATACCCTTCATTGTTTTCTGCGAGCAAAATAAGATGGTATGACTTCTTATCGATATTTTCCCTGTCATGTCTGCTCCGGAATGATACATATACCTCACATCCGATTATCGGATTTATGCCCTTTTTCTTTGCTTTCTTATAAAAATCAACAACCCCGAACATAACTCCGTGATCTGTTATTGCCACCGAGTCCATTCCAAGCTCTTTTACTTTGTCCATGAGATTTTCTATTTTTGAGAATCCATCCAGCAGGCTGTACTGCGTGTGAAGATGAAGATGACAAAATCTGCTCATTATTATCCACTTTCCTTTATATTATGATTAAAGATTATATTCAAATTTAACATTCCCTTACATTCAATTATATCACAAAGCAGAAAAAAAGGACCGGAAACTGAACATTCCCAATCCTTTTCTGACTATATTGATTTTTTCTCAATGAATTCATACAACCTGCTAATAAGCTCTTCAGAGGCCTGAGGAGTATCCCTCAGCCTGAAATTTATTCCCAGCTTTTCATACTTGGGAATGCATAGATTTCTGAAGGCCAGAAGTTCAACTCTTTCAACATTTTCATATGCCATTGAAATCTCATTGAGTTTTTTTACAGATTCCTCATCATCGTTTATTCCCGGAACTATGACCTGCCTTATCCAGACCGGAATCATATGTTTTCCCGCCAGATCCAGAAAATGCAATACCTGTTTAAAGCTTCCGCCGGTATTTCTGAAATAATCCTCTTCATTTACAAATTTCAGGTCACATATCACCAGATCAGTCAGGCCAAGCAGATTCTCCAGTTTTTCATCATCCTGGCAGCCTGTTCCAGAGGTGTCAAGAGCAGTGTGTATGCCGGCTTCTCTGCAGAGGCTAAATATCGCCTCTACGAATTCGATCTGAAGAAGCGCTTCTCCTCCTGATACAGTCACTCCGCCATTTTTCCCAAAGTAATTCCTGTATTTCCTGATTTTTGAAAAAACCTCATCCGCCGTCATTTCAGTTCCTCCTTGCATATCCCACGTTTCTGGATTATGGCAGTAGATGCACCTTAGAGGACAGCCCTGAAGAAAGACCACAAACCTTATTCCCGGGCCGTCTACCGCTCCAAGGCTCTGGAATGAGCTGACTCTTCCTGTCACTTTATATGGTTTCATGGAAAGTCCTCTTTATGACCTCAAGCTGCTGAGCTTTGCTGAGCTTTACGAAATTTACCGCGTATCCCGATACTCTTATAGTAAGATTAGGGTAAAGCTCAGGGTTTTCATATGCTTCGATCAGCTTTTCTCTTTCAAGCACATTCACGTTGATGTGATGAGCATTCTGGGCAAAATAGCCGTCTATAATGCTGCTCAGGTTTTCCCTGCTCTCATCCTCCGATTTTCCAAGTGCCTGAGGTACTATTGAGAAAGTACAGGAAATCCCATCCTGGCATGATTCATATGGTATCTTGGCAACTGAGTTAAGCGATGCGAGAGCGCCTTCTTTTTCTCTGTTGTGCATTGGGTTTGCCCCAGGAGCAAATGCCTCCCCCTTCTTTCTTCCATCCGGAGTCGAGCCTGTCTTTTTGCCGTATACTACATTCGAAGTTATGGTAAGGACCGAAAGCGTGTGCTTCGCATTCCTGTATGTCGGATTTTTCTTC
>SAAM01000335.1 GCA_009929415.1 Clostridia bacterium
AAATTACGGTTTGTTTCTTTTTTTTGATGATCACCCGAAGGCTCTCATCTAAATGGTTTGTATATTCTGCTGTTTAGTTTTCAAGGTTCATATTTCTGTAATGCCGCTTTCCGTATTGTCTTCCGGCGACTTTTATTAGTATACTAAAGGCCACCAAAAAAGTCAACCCCTTTTTTATATTTTATTTTTATTATTTATTTCATGTTTTGTCTTTCTATTATTTTTTCAGCCACAACCTTGCTTGAAAGGGCCTTTGTAGCCGCTCTGAAAACAGGCACTGATTCATCCATCTCCATTATTCCTTCAACCATGGACTTTTCCAGCTCTTCACAGAAAAGATCATATGAGGCTTCTTCGCCCATATGTCTGTTGCAGTGTACTACCGCGTCTTTTATCTCATTCATGGAAAGCACTTTCTTAAGTATGGTTATCATTATGAGGTTTGCCACGTGGCTCCTGTTATATTTCTTTTTTACCGGTGCCTTTATCAGTCCCAGCTTTACATAATTGTTTATCATTGAATTCGTTATTATCTTCTCCTTTTCGGTTGTTCCGAAAAGTTCTGTATGCTTCTCAAGAAATCCAAGTATCTGATCCATGTATAGTTCAAAGTCAGGGAGCTCGCTCCATCTGGGTATATGATATGTCTCTACTTTATGCCTGAAATCCGGTTCTGCAGCTTTGTAATTTTCATTGCTTTGTATTTCATGTTTCATGGTTGTTCCCTCTCTGAAATATATTCATGTTTTCCTCACGTATCTTTATTATATGATGTTTTTCATAATTTCTCAAGCCTGCCTTCTTTAAGATATGGCATAATTTGCTGTTTTTGTGGTATTATTGAATTGTGTAAAAAATATGATTATTTAAGGAGCTTATATGAGAGAATTAGATGCAAGAATAATAACGGACTCTGTAAAGGAACTGTGCATAAAGGCAAATTATATATTGCCTGACGATATCAGAAAATCGCTCTGCGAAGCTTCTGAATTCGAACCATTTCCTGTTGCAAAGAATACTCTTGATATCCTTATTGACAACTATCAGATTGCCGAAAATGACAATATCCCTATATGTCAGGATACGGGCCTGGCGTGCGTGTTCATTGAGATAGGCCAAGATCTTCATATAAATGGAAATCTCGAAGACGCTATAAATGAAGGTGTAAGACAAGGATATGATCAGGGATACCTCAGAAAATCCTGCGTATCCGATCCACTCAGGAGAAAAAACACCGGCGACAATACTCCTGCAATGATATATTACGACATAGTGAGCGGCGACCGCATAAAGATAACCGTTGCGCCAAAGGGATTTGGCAGCGAGAACATGAGCCAGATAAAGATGCTGCGTCCCTCTGATGGAATAGATGGCGTACGTGATTTCGTGCTGAGAGTCGTTGAGGAAGCAGGTCCAAACCCATGCCCTCCAATAGTCGTAGGCGTTGGTATAGGAGGTACGTTTGACAAGGCTGCGCTGATTGCCAAAAAAGCCCTCATGAGAGACGTCGACCAGAGAAACCCGGACCCGTTCTACAGCAGCCTTGAGCAGGAACTTCTCGAAAGGATAAACAGCCTCGGAATAGGACCTCAGGGGCTTGGCGGTCTTACCACTGCACTTGCCGTTAATATCGAAGCCATGCCTACTCACATAGCCGGGCTGCCGTGCGCCGTGAATATAAACTGCCACGCTACAAGACACTTCTCTGTCGTACTATAATAGAAGAAAGGATAATAATATTATGAAATATAACATACAGCTTCCTTTCACGGAAGCAGTCCTCTCCCAGCTCAGGGCAGGCGACATCGTAACTCTAAGCGGTACAATATATACGGCCCGCGATGCTGCACACAAAAGGCTTTGCGAGCAGATTCAAGATGGAACTGAGCTCCCTTTTGAAATAAAGGATTCGGTAATATATTATGTTGGCCCGACTCCGGAAAGAAACGGCCGCCCGATCGGATCATGTGGCCCTACCACAAGCTACAGGATGGACGCATACTCTCCCACGCTTCTGGATCTCGGCCTGAAAGCCATGATAGGCAAGGGCAGGCGAGGAGAGGAAGTAAGGCAGTCCATAATTAGAAACAAGGCTCTTTATCTTGGCGCCACTGGAGGAGCCGGAGCATACCTGAGCAGATGCGTAGTAAAGAGTGAGCTCATAGCGTATGAGGATCTTGGGAGCGAGGCCATAAGAAAGCTCACCATAAAAGACCTCCCTCTTGTGGTCCTTATAGACAGCCTCGGTAACGACTACTACAGAGAAGGCAGAGCAGCTTATCTGTCGTCTCTCGATAATACACAAGGAAAGGAAAAAAGATGTTAAAACGCTTAGCAAAGTATTATAAACCTCATAAGAAGCTTTTCATGATAGATTTCAGCTCGGCATTCATAATGTC
>SAAM01000336.1 GCA_009929415.1 Clostridia bacterium
TCCTCCATGCTTTCCTTCTTTTTGCCGCGGCGCACAGGCTGTTTCCTGCGGCCTCCTCCGCCCTCGAAATTTTTCCATTCTTCCGGGAAGTTTTTGTCAAGCCAGTCTCTGAGAGTGTCGAAATCCTCAAAACAGTCAGACGGATCTCCGACTGTCGGATCGAACTCAAATATTTTTTTTGCCAGCTCCACCATCTTTTCCGTAGGGCGATGCTTAAGCCTTGACTGGTAAGTATCGATAAATTTCGCCATCTCCGCCGAATTCTTATAGCAGGGAACGGGGATATTGACTCCCGCATCCTGCGCTATCCTTTCGGCATAAGCTATCTGTTTCAGAGAGGGTTTAAATATAGCCCTGCCCTCCTTGTCCTTGGGAAGCCGGTCCAGGCTTGTGTCTATCCACTTGGAAAGCTCGATCCTGTCATTCAGGATCTCCCTGGGGATCTCTGACCCCAGTGAATCCGCCACCCTCTGCGCAAAATTCAGCTGCTTTTCACTTATTTCGTTCATGTTTTAATATTCTCTCCTTCGTATGACTGTTATGTATTATTGAAATATAGTCCGCAAATATTACCGAGATCAACACAATAATAATATCAGAAATTATAAATATTAACAAGGGTAAAGATATAAAAATTGTATATAACAGAAATATCTGAAACTTCTGCCTGAAATGACTGTTATAACGGTAAAGGGGTTATTAAACACTGTCATTTGTGGTATAATGCTTATATAAAGGAGTGGATGTATATGCACCCTATTCTGTTTAACATCGCCGGTTTCACGGTAAAAACAGGAGAAACAATATGGCTTCTTTCTGCGATATCCTTCATGATCCTGACCAGAAACAGGGGAGAGAGGCTGTACGGGATAAATTCCGAAACGATGACAAGGAGTTCTGTAATATCCTTTCTTGGAGCTGCGACAGGAGCTGCTCTGTTCGGAATGATTGAGTCCCCTCAGGCAGCCGGCGGTCCCGTAAACCTTATGCTCTCACTCTCATCCTCAGGAGCTATACTTTTCGGCGCCGCTTCTATGTTCGCGGCATCACAATATTACAGGATGGGGTTTACGGCATTTGCTGATGCTGCATCCATCCCGGCGGCCTTTTCGATTGCACTGTGGAGGCTCGGCTGCCTGGCAGAGGGATGCTGTAGGGGCACGGTATCTAAAGCACATATATGCCTGCTGCAGTATCCCGGGGAGAGCGTCGCACGCATTCCCTATCCGCTTATCGAATTTTCCTTTGATATCATATGTGTATTTCTGCTTCTTAAGATCGAAAAAATACTTTTTAAAAGCGGTATGGAAGGGCGGGGGATCATACTTGCAATGTCACTTTCCTTATACGGATATTTCAGACTGGCATCGGATTTTCTGCGGGAAGACGGGTTGACATCAGCGGGCATTACAGCATTCACCCTATTTGCACTCGGAGGCACGCTTGCCCTTATACTGCTCCTCCGCCCCTGTACGCCTCAGTCAGCACGAAAAGGCAGGTAAGGAAGGGCAAAAACCGCACGAAAAGGCAGGTAAGCACAGCTGTGGCACAGGAGCCCACGGGCTCCTTTTTTATGCCGCCAATATGCTGTTTTTATGAACTTCTTAAGTCGATAAATGAACATCGGTTACAACAGTCATTTCCGTTAATAATAAAGTAAACACAAAAAGAAATTAAAATAATACGGCATATTTAGTAAATACATTAAACATTGTTACTGTATGGCTAATTGTAGCCTGTATAGAAACAATTCAATTTTATTTCAAACGATATACCCCTATATATATAAAGATATATATTATATATATATGTATCGTAAGACAATACGTATGTCTGCGATGGTTTGGACCCGAATACATAGGGAAGCTGTATTGCCGGTCAGTGCGCATCCACTTCCTGCCCGGCAAGATCTGTAATGAAGGAAAGATTGTCATACAGTGATCATATCGGTGGATGAAGACAGGGGACTCCGGTAAAGATCTGCGGGATGGATCTGTCCTGCTATGCCTCTTTCCTGTTTTCTCTGTCTTTTGGTACTCAGCAACACAGATCCTTACAGGGAGCAGACATTACAGAAAACTCTTAAGCAGACTGCAGCATCTCCCGTTACTCTCCTTTATATCCATATTAAAGATTTAATTCACAAATAGACACATACAGGAACCTGCGCATATACACATCTGTTGCTGTATATTTCGGATCACGGCATACATACAGGGGACCGGTAAGATGTGGTCTTGGGGACGGGTCGGGAACATATGTTTTTCTGTCCTGATCTTTTGGTTTATTTACATGTACTTGTTTAAAGCTTTCCAAAGCTCATATAATCTTAATATAGGATATTCACAGTTAATGTCTTAAATTTAAGAACATAAGTGCGGAGGAAATCATATGAC
>SAAM01000337.1 GCA_009929415.1 Clostridia bacterium
TCTTTTGGAATGTTGGGCATCGTCTCAAAGATGTATTTGAGGTATTCAAAGGGTTTGAGCCGGTTTTCCTTCGCTGTCTCAATTATGGAGTAGATTATTGAGCTGGCCTTTGCTCCTTTTGGAGTACAGCAGAAAAGCCAGTTCTTTCTGCCTATGACAAAAGGCTTTATACTGCGCTCCGCTCTGTTGTTGGAGACCTCCAGTCTTCCGTCAAGATAGAAGGTTTCAAGGTATGGCCTCTGTCCCAATGCGTAGTGCAGGGCTTTGCCAAGTGCGGATTTCGGCAGCGCACAGACAGAGGAAGCCCATGTAAAGAATGCTTCTGAGACAGGCTTGCTTTGTTCGGTTCGCTTTATATGACGCTCTTCAGGAGTGAGATGTTCATATTCTCGTTCCAGTTCGAATAGTCTGCTGCAGAAATCAAGTCCTTTCTGAGAGACGCTGTTTGTCTTTTCTTCAGGAGGGGCGGCCTGTGCCGCCTCGTGAAATTTTCTTCTCGCATGGGCCCAGCAGCCGCAGAGGCGGATGCCTTCCTGCAATCTCTTATATCCCGAATAGCCATCTGTATTGAGGTATCCTTTGAAGTTTTCCAAAAATCTTCTTGGATGGGCGCTCGATCTGGTCTCCTGGTATTCATAAAGGACCGCAGGTGTTTCTGTATATCTTCCGGTGCGGTAGAGCCACATGAATGATTCCCTGCCCGGAGATCTGCCCGGTTCCTTTAATACCTGTACCACAGTCTCATCGGCATGAAGTATTTCTTCTTTAAGCAGACTCTCTCTCATCTGTTCGTACAAAGGTTCAAGCCAGTCCGAAGATGCACGAATGAGCCAGTTTGCCATGGTCTGGCGGCTAAGAATGAAGCCGTCATTAAGGAACGACATCTCCTGACGGTAAAGCGGAACACCGTTCATGTATTTCTGTACCATGATGTGGGCAATGGAGGAAGCCGATGCAGCGCTGCCTTTTATTACAGCTTCCGGCATCGGAGCCTTTATGACCGGAACTTTTATGTTTTCACGTTCGCAGCGGCGGCAGGAGTATACTTCCCGTTCGTGCTCAACAACCTTCACCTGCGCCGGGATTATCGTAAGTTCGCGTCTCTTCTCATGTCCCATGATGTGCATAGTGTTTCCGCATTCAGGACATATACGATCCTCTTCCGGGATTGAGTGCATTACCTTCTCTACAGGGAGTAAATCGAAATTCTCCTCGCCCGTACCTGTGCAGCTGCGCCTGTGTCTGGTATAAGTTATCTCTTCAACAGACGGTTCAGGTTTCTTTAGTTGGGCTTCATTTTCCGTCTCATCGAAGACAATTAGTATCTGCCGCGAGTCAGCATCTGTCTTTTCGCTCGACTGACCAAACTGGCGGTGCTGGTTCAGACGGAAACACTCTTCATAGTACGCAACAAGTTTTGCAAGCTCAGAGTTCTTATCCTCGAGCTCACGGCGTTTCGCCTCAGATTCCTCGTATTTATTCTTCATTTCTTCCAGTTCAAATATGACATTTTTCATAGTGAGATTATACAGAAAAAAACAGCATAAATCCAGTCATATAAAGGATTCACAATTCAGACTATTACGTTATACTGATAGTCCGTTAAACACCTCATCCATTGCAAGCCTGCGGCGAAGTTTCGTTCCCGCAAGCAGGCAGGAAAACTCATCCCCGCTCAGAACTATCTTCTTCACCGTACCCTCTTTAGGCCATGGGAAGGTTCCCTTCTCAAGACGTTTCTGATATAGCCAAAAACCATCATTATCCCACTCCAGGATCTTTACCCTATTATGGCTGCGGTTGCAGAAGATAAACATTGCAGAATCAAATGAGTCGCAGATATTCTGAAGGTTCACAATGGCGGCAAGGCCGTCTATTCCTTTGCGCATATCCGTAGAGCCGCATATGAGATAAATCTGCTTGCCACGGTGATCGAACATAAAAAGTCCCCCTGACTGTTACGTTACTGGGGGACTTTAGACGTTTGATATTATTTTAGGTAGGTACGGATGGTTTGACGCTTACATTAAACTAGTCGAAATACAGTTTACAACAAAAATTAACATTTGGTTACCCGCCATATTTTTTCTGATAGAAATCTTTTCATTTGATCTGGACTTTTCCTTCTATGCCTTCCTGCTATTATAATAATTCAGTTGTTGCATTCCGAACAAAAAGATGCTTTATTTAAATGATGATTATTAGTCTGTGGGGGGGAATAAATTGAAAGTTGAATATTATGTTTTTTCGGGGACAGGGAATACTCTTTTGATCGCCAGGGAAGTCGGCAGAAGGCTTGAAGAAAAAGGAAATGAAGTCAACTTACATATGATAGGCAAGTACAATTCTTTCAGGATATCGGGGGAAAGTGTCATAGGCATTGCTTTCCCG
>SAAM01000034.1 GCA_009929415.1 Clostridia bacterium
GAAAATTAATTAAGCAGAATGGAGAATTAAAGGGAATGGATGAAAGAAACACTAAAAAAAGTCGTATAATAGCAATTATCCTGTTATTACCGGTTGTGATAACCCTTGGAGCAATCTTCATCTGGGCTCCTGTATGTGATGGTCTGCTCGAGCTCGTAAGCGGGAAAACCGTACCTATGAAATGCCACCATTTTCAGGCGGCTGTTATTGCACTTAGCATAGTGATAGTGGGAATAGTGATTGAATTCTTCAGAAGCAACAACCTTGCGGCAATAGCAATCATTTTTACAGGCATCCTCATGATACTGATGACCTTTGATTTTACAGTTGGAATAGGGGTATGCATGAACAAGGAAATGATATGCAATGCTACAGCAATGTGGGTAAGGCTGAGCGGGACCATTGCAATTGCATGCGGGATAGCGGCTTTAACTGTGAAAAATAAAGGTTAGAGCTATTGAATGATTTCTGAGTTATCAATCTATGACAATAAACCCTGGCATCCGGATTTTTCCTTGAGCCAGGGTTTTAATTATCATTCTACAATATTAATTAGAGAGTTTTTTTGTTTTTTCGAAATTCATAAGCAGCAGTTACAGCATATAAACCGAGTATTATTGCAAGTGCCACAGCGTTGACTGTTGAAAATGGCAGTTTGGTGAGATTCATACCTTCTCTTATTATGCTGGCAGGCACTACCTTTATCCTGTCAAATCCATAGAGAGCCAGGCTGTACAAGGCTGCGGTTATCATGCATGCAGTAGTTAATCTGAAAGAGAAACTTATGTTTCTCTTTTTTGACGCTATTATAAGAGCTGCGGATAACAGAGCAAATGCTCCGAAGAAAACATAGCCGATATTTACCCTCATCTCCAGCCATTCACTCTTAAAACAGGTAAGTGCCAAAGCCATGGAGCATAGAAGGCTGGTGAGCATTATTCTGATACTGTTCATTGTTTATTATTAAGCCAGTCTGAATATTACTTTAACTTGAGTTCCGTCTTCTGGAAGGACTGAATCATCCCCAAAGAAATCTACTGTTTTATTCTGAGTTGTTCCTGTAGGGTAAGATGCATCGCTTGTTATTCCAGTAGCACAGCTGTCAAGGCAAAGCACGCAGCCCGTATTGTTTTTTTCAGCGCTTGCAAGGTTTCCTCCGAAACGCAGATCCATAGGTCTCTCTTCGCTTGCCTTTATTATGTCTTCAAATGGAATTTCTTTTCCCAGTCCATCCCATGTAACTGTAGCGATCAGTTTATCACCTTCTACTGATTTTCCGTCTGTAGGACCAGCCTTCATATCCTCAGCTGTAAGGTTTTCTCCGGCAACAGCGCCGATTTCTATAAGGGCATTGTAGAATTCTTTTTCATCAGCTAAGCCACGAAGAACTGATTTTTCTCCATTTGAACCATCCTTGAAAACTACTCCATGACGAGTGGATTCTGTAAAGTATTTTCCGTTTACTTCTGCAAGCATAGTTATTTCCTTGTTTTCACTGTCGATTACCATAACCTCCTGAGCAGCGCTCTCATCTGGAGCCTCAGCCTCGTTTGATGTGCTGCAGCCGGCAGCAGAGATAAGCATAAGTGCAGACAGGGACATGATTAGAAATTTCTTCATTTTCATTTTTTCTCCTTTTATTAATTAAATTTTTTTGAATTTATTCAAACCGCGTTGACGGTATGGAATACATTATAATTGTTCCGCTACAAAGACTGTTTAAAGCAGTATGCCGTTGCTCATTTTATATACAGAATCAGTGTAATCAAGGAAGTTCAGGTCATGGGTGCTTATTAGCACTGTAGTGCCTTTCTGGCTTATCTGCCTGAACAGCTGCATGATAAGCTCTGTATTTTCAAGGTCAAGGCTGCTGGTCGGCTCATCAGCAACAATTATTTTTGGAGATGTTATAAGGGAGCGGATTATTGATACTCTTCGCTGCTCGCCTCCGGAAAGGCTTGACGGGAATTCATTTTCTATTCCGCCAAGGCCGAAAGCATCAAGCAGTTTTAAAGCCCTTCCCGCACAGCCATCGGAATGCTTTCCCAGATATGCGGGCATGCATATATTATCTATTATGCTGAAATTGCCCAGAAGGCTCGGGCCCTGAAGCACATAGCTAAGGGTGCTCCTTCGAAATTCTGCCAGCTGATCACGGCTCATTTCATTTATGCTGAGCCCATCTATGAATATTTCTCCTGAGGTCGGCCTTGAAAGTCCTGAAATCATTGAAAACAGAGTGCTTTTCCCGCTGCCGGAATGTCCGACAACCGCGGCGAATGCTCCCTGTTCAATTCCAATGCTGAGGTTGTTTACCGCAACAAGCTCCTTATTGCCGCGCTGGAATTTTTTTGTAAGATTTTTAGTTTCCAGAAACATTATTCATTCTCCTTTATGAGCAGGTAAGGTTCCTCCTTACCTGTAATGAAGCTCGAAAAAGCCGAGGACAGGAGACCGGTGAAACCGGCGATGACGAGAGTACGTAGACTCAATAGCATCATATTTGACAGAGAAAAATCGAGACTGGGGATTCCCAGCGATTCTGTCACGGGAACGGCGAATATGATTAAGAGTATGATGCATACTGCTATCCCGAGAGCTGCACCGGCAAAGCTGATGATTGCGGCCTCCATAGTGATTATTGAAGTGACCTGTCTTTTCTTTGCTCCAAGGGTAAACAGGATTCCGAATTCTTTCTTCCTTTCATTTATGGTCATGGAAAATATGACGGTGAGCGCAATTGTTGTGGTTATATATATAAGCAAGGAGAGTATTACGCTGTAGGATTGCAGTGTGGATATATTTTCAGAAATACTGCTGAAAAGGCTGTTTCTTGTGTAAACGCCGATATTGTCCTGCTGATATTCGAATTGAATGTCTACGGCCAGTTTTTGAGGGCTCACGCCGGGCTTTGCATTTATCATGAGCATAGATATCAGGTTATCCATGTTATCGATGTTCAGATTATCGTTTGCTGTCTTTGAATCTGCAAACTCAGAAGCCGTCTCAAAGCTCATGAAAACAGAGTTGTCATATCCCATGCCGGTTTTTGAGAGCTTTGAGGCCACGGTAAAATCTGTGTCATAGAACTTCAGCGTGTCTCCCACATCTCCTGCTATGTTATAACCTGCAAACACCTCACCTTTTCTGAGTGCTTCTCTGCCGGTGTCTTTAAGCCAGGGATTTATCATGAAATCTGTTTCTTTATCAAACGCTATGAGCTGAACAGGTGCGTCGCAGCAGCTGGCTGCCATGGTGGCAAGGTAAAGCTGAGGCGTGATCTGATCCACAGAATCAAGCTGTGATATCTTTTCAAGCCATGAACGCTCAAAATATATTGTTGATGGCTGGCCCATGAAAAGAGATTCTCTCAGGTCTTCTGCAAATTTTTCCGGGACGACTATTACATCAGAGCCTATCTTATCAGTTATGTTTTTTATGCTGCTCTCCATGCTCCCGGTAGCTATTGAACCTGCAAACAGGGTAAAAGCCTGCAAAAAAACGAAGAAGATCATCAACCAGCTGCGGATTGCCTGATGTTTAAGGTTTTTTATCGAAATCTGAACGGGTTTAAGCTTGAGGTTTGGATTCATCTGTATTGTTTCCTTCTTTTTATGTACTTTTAAAAAACTTAAATACTTTGGTATTATATCATTTGCATGTAGTCATGACTAATCGAAAAAAACTATAATTCCTATAGACATGGTAAATAATGGGAATCCGGCAGTGTTAATGAAGAAGAGCATTGAGTTTTCTGCTGTAATTATGTAAAATGAATTGTAAAGTAAATAAACAGGAGGCAGAAAATGAAGATACTGAATTTTGGTTCGCTTAACATAGACAGGGTATACAGCGTGGATGAGTTCGTAAGAGCAGGTGAGACAATATCATCGCTTAAAATGGAGACTTATGCAGGCGGAAAAGGCCTCAATCAGTCGATAGCAGCAGCGAGAGCTGGAGCAGAGGTCTATCATGGCGGCATGATAGGAGAAGATGGGCTATTTCTGAAAGAGCTGCTTGCGGAAAACGGCGTGGAAACTTCATTTATCGGGGTAACTGGGGCACAGACAGGACACGCGATTATACAGGTAAACGCCGGGGGACAGAATAGCATACTACTTTTTGGAGGAGCCAACAGTATGATTGACAGGGAATTTGCCGATCATGTGCTTGGGAATTTTGACAGGGGGGACATTCTCATACTCCAGAATGAGATTTCTTCACTGGGATATATAGTGGACAGGGCATGGGGAAAAGGAATGAGAATAGCGCTCAATCCATCACCGATAGACCAGTCGATAAGAGAGATAGACATGAGCAGGATAGAGTGGCTCCTTCTCAATGAGATAGAGGGCGAAAGCCTTACCGGAGAGAGCGTTCCGGATGAAATAATCTCCAGCCTTCTTGAGAGATACCCGGACCTGAAAATAGTTCTGACGCTTGGGAAAAAAGGTTCAGTATATGCGGATAGAGATCAGAAAATCATTCAGCCGGCTATAAAAACTGAGGCAGTGGATACAACTGCAGCAGGGGATACTTTCACAGGATATTTTCTTTCTGCAGTAAGCAGAGGTCTTCAGGTAAAGGACGCCCTGCTCGAGGCAAGCATGGCATCATCCATAGCGGTATCAAGAAAAGGTGCAGCTCCTTCGATTCCCTTTATGTCAGAGGTGGCCGGAAAGACGAGGAAAATACCGGTGATAATGGACTGCGATCCGGGGCATGATGATGCGATAGCCATAATACTGGCATGTGCATTGGACCGGCTGGATGTAAGAGCTGTCACCACGACCGCAGGAAATCAGACCATTCAGAAGACCACAAACAATGCCCTGAGGATACTGAGCTTCATTGACAGAAAAATCCCGGTTGCCATGGGAGCAGAGAAGCCGCTCAGGAGAAAACTTGAAACTGCGCCTGAGGTTCATGGAGATACAGGTCTTGACGGACCTGAGATTCCGGAGCCTTCATATGAAGCGCTCAATATTTCAGCTTTTGAGCTCATGGCAAGAGTCGTTGAGGAGAGCGAGGACAAGGTAACACTCATCCCGACAGGACCGCTGACAAACATTGCAATATTCCTGCTTGGATACCCTCATCTCAAATCGAGGATAGAAAGAATATGCCTCATGGGAGGCTCAGCCGCAGGTGGAAACTGGACTGCAGCTGCAGAGTTCAACATACTGGTAGATCCTGAGGCGGCAGATATAGTATTCAGATCAGGGATCCCGATCACTATGGCGGGACTTGATGTGACTCACAAGGCAAGGCTGTACCCACAGGACATAGACAGGATAAGGAAGCAGGGAGGAAGGACAGCAGAGCTTGTCGCAGATCTTCTGGATTATTTTATAAAATTCCATAGCGATATATGCGGATGGGATTATGCACCGCTTCATGACCCGTGTGCGGCTGCGTGGCTCATAAATCCTGAAATATTCACGTCGAAAAGGCTCAATGTTCAGATAGACACTGATGGAGAGCATACTACGGGGTGCACGGTCACCGATTTCAACAACAGGCTTGGGCTTGAGCCAAATACCGACGTACTGTTTGACGTAGACAGGGAAAAACTCATAGACATGCTCGCAGAGGCGGTGAATAAATATGATTAGATCTGATAAGGAGAAGCAGATGATAAAGATTCCGGTAATACTTGATACTGATCCCGGAGTGGATGATTTCATGGCAATAATGCTTGCAAACAGCAGTGACAGGCTTGATATAAAGGCGGTCACGGTTGTCGCAGGAAATCAGACGCTTAAGAAGACATCAAAGAACGCGCTTGACATAGCTTCTTTTCTCAAGATGAAAACGAGGATAGCAAAGGGCGCTGAAAAGCCTGTAAACAAGGAAATAGAGATAGCTGATGAGGTACACGGAGAGTCGGGAATAGGCAGCGTTGTTCTTCCTGATGGAAATCTTGAGTTTGACAGCGACTACGCCTGGGATGTAATGTACCAGGAAGCCGTGAAAGCTGAGGGAAAGCTCCAGATAATAGCTGTGGGGCCGCTGACTAATGTAGCTGTTGCAATCCTTAAATACAGAGATCTCAAAAAATACGTTGACAGAATAGTACTGATGGGAGGCTCCACTGATTATGGAAACAACGGAGTATACAGTGAATTCAACATATGGGAGGACCCTTTTGCCGCAGATATAGTCTTCAAGTCAGAAATACCGGTAACCATGGTTGGTCTTAATGTTACTATGAATACGGTCCTAACAGAGTCTCACATAAAGGAGCTGAAGAGCATTAAATCGGCTGTCTCAAAGGAGGCGGGAGAGCTGCTTGACAGCATGTCCCGTTTTTACAGATCTCTGGGGCGTGATTTCATACCGCTTCATGATGCGCTGGCGGTCGCAGGCGTAATTTCTCCGAGCCTTCTTGAATGCAGGGATTATTATGTCGCAGTCGAGACTCGCAGAGGACTTAACGAAGGGCGGACTGTAGTGGATATAGACAGGTCTCACAGAGACAGATTGCCGAATGCCAGTGTCGCAGTAAAGGGAAATACTGAGATGTTTGTTGATATGCTGAGAAAAATGCTTGAATATTATCAATAATCATCAGGGCATTGGGTATAGAATAACAATGTAATTATTATAATACAAAAGGAGTGAAAAAATGAAATTTGAGATTATTACAGATTCGAGTGCAAACCTTACCGACAGTCTTATAGAAAAATATGATTTGAAAATCATCTCGCTTTCATATTTTATAGGGGAAGAGGAATACCTTTCATATAAAGAAGGAGTAAAAACGGATTATTCCGAGTTTTATGCAAGGATAAGAAAGAAGGAAGAAGCAAGGACTTCTCTTGCAAATTATGAAGAGTGCATGAGAGTGCTCAGACCAATTGCAGAATCAGGAAGGGATATACTTTATATAGGATTTTCGTCTGCGCTGAGCGGTACATTTCAGAATGTAAGCAACTGCATGCAGGAGCTTAGGACTAAGCACCCGGACCAGAAGCTGTTATGCGTGGACAGCCTCAGCGCCTCCATGGGAGAGGGGCTTCTCGTATATCATGCCCTCGAGCTTGCGCAAAGGGGAGCAACAATAGAGGAAACCCTTGAATGGGTGGAGAATCACAAGATGAATATATGCCAGTGGTTTACCGTAGATGACCTGTTCTTTCTTAAAAGAGGGGGAAGGCTTTCCGGCGCTGCGGCGCTTGCAGGCTCTCTTCTTGAGATCAAGCCTATTCTTCATATAGATGAAGAGGGAAGGCTAGTGATGGTAAGCAAGGTTAAAGGCAGAAAAAAATCTCTCAATGCGCTGATTGAGCACATGGAAGAGACTGTAGTAAAAATTAAGCCGCAGAAGATATTCATAGCTCACGGAGACTGCCTTGAGGATGCGCAGTATCTCGCGGACGGCATAAAAGAAAAACTCGGGCTCGAGGATATCGAGATAAACTATGTCGATCCTGTCATAGGAGTCCACTCTGGACCCGGAACGATAGCTCTTTTTTATTACGGAAAAACCAGATAATAAAAGTCATATCAGTGCTGCATAACCTTCTCATCATCTGAGCAATATGCAGCATTCTCATTTTCAGAAAGATCTGAGGCTTTTTTTGAATCAAGCATCAGGTTGTAGCTGAGGCCGGCGAGCACGAGTATCCCTCCTGCTGCCTTTGGGACTGATAAGGCGCCGGTAGTCATATAGTCAATAATCACGGCTCCAAAAAGCTGACCTACGAAAGAAAACAGCGTGAAATAAAAGGCTGACATTTTTGGAGTCATGAAGCTTGAAACCGAGACCACGGCTACTCCAAGAACTCCTCCAAGGTACATATACCATGAGGTCTGTGAAATCAGCTCTGAAGTAATAAGTGCATCCTGGCTTATGAACATCAGTACAAAAGATACTATGAGTCCGGTAAGATTGTTAAAGAAAGTTCCCTGAAATACACCTATCTTTTCAGCCAGCATTGAGTTTACTATTCTGGCTATCAGCACGGATGCACCAGAGATTATTGCAGCTATAATATAAAACATGGTTTACCTCCTAAAATACTGACATGACTATTATTCCTGATACTATCAGAACAAGTCCTGTTATTTTCTGCCTTTCAAATTTGATTTTCTTCATTCCGAGAAGGCCGAAGTGATCGATTATTATCGCTGCGAGTGACTGACCAAGGAGGCTTACGGCAAGCGTAAGTGAAACTCCCATCCCGGAAAATGATATGTTGTTGAATATAACGGTTATTACTCCGATAGCTCCGGCGCTGTAAAGGTACCACTTTGCATCCCTTAATCTGTCAAATCTGTGTCTTCCTGCCATAACGGCGACAGTAACAGTTATGAGTCCGGCCATGTGGATAAGGACGCTTGAGGTATAGATCCCAAAGATCTCCGCGAGATAACCATTGAAAAGCAGCATGAGAGCGATCAGGATACCCGTAGCTGCTGAGATTATATTGTTCATATTTTACTCCTTTTTAATTTGGTAATTTTATTATATCATGGCTTTTTTATACAGTAATATGACATATGTCACACAGAGTGGATTTTATTTTCCACGTCATTGAGGGAGGAGTCAGGTGAAATGATAATTTTAAATGATGAAAAATCAAAACAGAGGCATATAAACCGTTACCAGATTGACAGAATCTTCAGCTCTGATATAACGGATGAAATGAAGCTCCTGCTTTTCAGAAAAGGTGATATGCTGTGCAGAGAGGGTGAAAAGCTGGATTATCTGCTGTTTCTTACTCAGGGAAGGGCAAAATCATATATCTCACTTCAAAATGGAAAGCATCTTCTCATATGTTTTTATGAAGATTTTGAAGTAATGGGAGACGTTGAACTGCTGGGAACAGATTTAGCCTCAGGAAGCATGGAGGCGGTAGAAGATACTTACTGCATAGGAATCCCGATGAGCACGGTAAATCCCGGGTTGATGGATGATTCGAGATTTCTCAGGTTTATCTGCAAAAGCCTGGGAGACAAGCTGCATAGAAGCTCGCACAACAGCTCCATAAACCTTCTGTATCCGCTTGAAAGCCGTCTTGCAGGATATATCCTCAAGACCTCAGAAAAAAGAGACAGGATATATTTTGAGGTAAATCTGTCAGAGACAGCTCAGCTTCTGGCTACCAGCTACAGGCATCTTCTGCGAACCGTGGACAGGTTCTGCGAAGCCGGATATCTGAGGCGATGCGAAGGCTGCTATGAGGTTATGGATCAGGAAAGCCTTACAGCCATGTCCGCAGAGGTATATCTTTAATCAGCTTAAGACAGCGGGACAAGATGTATAGTAAAGCAAAAAATCTCCCTGAATGAGCACTGCTCTTCAGGGAGATTTTTTTGGTGGATCAGGAATTAATCATTCTTACTGCAACTTCGACTACGTTTTCTACAGTAAATCCAAAATGCCTGAAAAGATCAGGTGCCTTTCCAGAGGCTCCAAATCCTTCCATCTGTATGAATTTTCCATCGAGTCCGATATATTTATACCACTCAGACGAATTTGAAGCTTCGACTGCAATTCTCCTTCGTACATCTGAAGGTAGTACTTTTTCTCTGTATTCATCTTCCTGAGCATCGAAAAGCTCAAAAGAAGGAATGCTGACTACTCTTGGGTCTATCCCGAGCTCCCGCAGAGAGTCGTATGCGGAATATATGAGCTCAACCTCTGAGCCTGAGGCCATAAGGATTATGTCAGGCTTTTCCTTGTCTGAGTCTCTCAGTACATAACCTCCCTTGAGAGCCTCATCGCTGCTCTCCTTAAATACAGGAAGGTTCTGCCTTGTCAGTATAAGAGAGGTCGGGGAATCTTTGCACGTAAGGGCATGATACCATCCGGCTGCGGTTTCCTTCGCGTCAGCAGGCCTGAACACTGTCATGTTCGGTATGCTCCTCAGGGATGAAAGATGTTCTACAGGCTGATGCGTCGGGCCGTCTTCACCCACGCCTATGCTGTCATGGGTGAGTACATAAGTTACAGGTATTCCCATAATCGCAGAAAGGCGCATTGCTCCTTTCATATAGTCGGAAAATACCAGGAATGTTCCGCAGTATGGCCTTAGGCCTCCATGGAGATAGATGCCGTTTGTGACAGATGCCATGGCATGCTCTCTCACTCCGAAATGAAGATTTCTTCCCGATCTTGAAGATGCAGAGAATTCACCCATGTTTTTCATGAACGTCTTGTTGGATGGAGCAAGATCGGCAGAGCCTCCAATAAGGTTTCCTACAGTCGCTGAAAGCCTGTTTAGTATGCTGCCGGATGCCTCACGAGTAGAGACGGGCTTGTCGTAGCCTTCAGGGATCAGAAGATCCTTGAGAGTTTCTGAGATATCCCTTTCATGCCATTTTATATATTCATTGAAGAGATCAGGATAAGCAGCAGAGTATGACTCAAGGAGATTGTTCCAGTCCGATTCTGCTTTCATGCCTTTTTCTATCCATATTTTCATATGCTCATATACCTGCTTCGGGATATTGAAATGCGAATCCGGGTCAAGACCGAGATTTTCCTTGAGAGCTCTTACATTATCCGTTCCCAGTGGCTCACCATGAGCTGAAGCGCTTCCCTGCTTTGCCGGGCAGCCATAACCAATCTCAGTCCTTACTATTATCAGAGAAGGCTTTTCTGATTCCTTTTTTGCGGATTCAATAGCTGCAGCGATGGCGTTCAGGTCGTTGCCGTCTGATACATCATCGACATGCCAGCCATAGGCTCTGTATCTTGCCGCAACATCCTCTGTAAAGGCCAGGTCTGTGCTTCCTTCAATTGAGATGCGGTTTGAATCATACAGCATTATGAGCTTTCCAAGACCAAGTGTTCCTGCAAGCGAGGACGCTTCTGAGGATATTCCCTCCATGAGGCATCCGTCTCCGGCTATGACGAATGTGTAATGATCCGAGATCTCAAATCCTGGCCTGTTGAATTTATCTGCCATGAAAGATTCTGCTATAGCCATTCCTACAGCATTTGCCACGCCCTGTCCGAGCGGACCGGTAGTGGTTTCTATTCCTTTTGTGTGTCCGTATTCAGGATGGCCCGGAGTTATGCTGCCGAGCTGACGGAAGTCTTTTATATCTTCGAGTGAAACCTCATATCCGAAAAGGTGAAGCAGGGAATACACAAGCATGGAGCCATGTCCTGCAGAAAGCACGAACCTGTCCCTGTCATGCCACTGCGGATTTTTGCCGCTGTGTCTCATATTTGTCCAGAGGGCATAAGCCATCGGAGCTGCGCCAAGAGGCAGTCCCGGGTGACCTGAGTTGGCTTTCTGCACTGCGTCTGCAGAAAGGGCCCTGATGGTGTTCACGGTAAGGACATCGATTTTGTTATAATTCATAAGGTTCTCCTTGTCAGTAAAAGTTATTCAAAATAATCACACTGTTATATATATACCTCTTATAGCATGACTTATAAACCAGTCATGACAAAATTTAAAGATACATTTGTAAATGAGTCTGGATTGTGATAATATTATATTCTGTGAACATATTTTTAATGTAATAATGGAGGAAGATATAGATGTCAAGTTTACCAGATTGTCCTAAATGTGGATCGAAATATGCTTATGAAGATGGAAATATGATAGTATGCCCTGAGTGCGCTCATGAGTGGCCTGCAGGAGCAGATGCATCATCGGATGCAGATGTAAAGGTCGTGAAGGATTCAAATGGGAATGTGCTCAGTGACGGAGACAGCGTTACCATCATTAAGGACCTTAAAGTCAAGGGAAGCTCTTCGGTTCTCAAGATCGGGACAAAGGTTAAGAATATACGTCTTATAGATGACGGAGATCATGATATAGACTGTAAAATAGACGGCTTTGGAGCCATGAAGCTCAAATCTGAATTTGTAAAAAAAGCATAAATCAGAGAGGACCGTGATAATTTATCAGATGGAAAGAATAAATAAAAAACAAATCTTTATTTTTTCGTATATTGCGTTTTATTTTATATGGAAAACACTTGCCCCACTCAGTATAAATGACCTGGGCAGCAATGTCATACTGTCTCTTGGATTTTTGGCTTCTTCCATCCTGATATTCGGTAATTTCTGGAAAAGCGGGGATTACAGGATATACACTCTTTTTACAGGAATGGCTGTGCTCTTTTATATTTTTGGAGATTTCCTGTGGGTTTCGCACAATATGCTCTACTCATCCGAACCGGGACTTCTGCACATAAGTTCGGCATTCTATGCGCTTCAGGGGATTCTGTTCTGCATCGCAGCTATGAATGTGATCATAAGGATGTCAGGGAGATTTGAAAGGATCGAGTCTGGGGCAGATGCATTTATAATAGCAGGCCTTGTCATATATATCGCATGGAAGCTGTTTCTTGGGAATGCGGCTCTGACAGCGATTGAAAATCCGGCGGAGAGATATGTGC